>JBATIN010000047.1:0-10059 GCA_049667765.1 Flavobacteriaceae bacterium | reverse complement strand
AGCTTCGACTTTTGGTTTTTTAGCTACAGGTTCATCATCATCGATATCTTCGTCAATGACTTTGCTCTTTACGGTAATTTCTTCTTCAGTATCCTCGACTACGATTTTAGCTTTTTTCGCCTTTTTTGGTTTCGGTGCTTCATCACTTCCTTCATCATCGGCCTGTTTTTCAGATTTTCGTTCTGCCAATCCTTCAGCAATTGCATTAGTGACAGAGGTCATAATAATATCGATAGATTTTGAAGCGTCGTCATTGGATGGTATCAAGAAATCAACATCACGTGGGTCGCTGTTGGTATCGACCATGGCAAAAATTGGAATGTTCAATTTTTGGGCTTCTTTTACGGCGATGTGTTCGCGCATAGTATCAACGATAAACAAGGCGCCTGGAAGTCGGGTCATTTCAGAAATGGAGCCCAAGTTCTTTTCAAGTTTGGCACGTAGACGGTCAACTTGCAGTCTTTCTTTTTTAGAAAGGGTAAGAAAAGTACCGTCTTTCTTCATTCTATCTATAGAAGCCATTTTCTTAACGGCTTTTCTGATCGTTACGAAATTGGTCAACATACCTCCAGGCCATCTTTCAGTGATGTATGGTTGATTTACGTTGGCCACTTTTTCGGCAACGATATCTTTTGCCTGTTTTTTGGTGGCGACAAAAAGAATTTTACGACCAGAAGCCGCGATTTTCGCTAGCGCTTCGTTGGCTTCTTCTAATTTTGCTACGGTTTTGTAGAGGTTGATGACGTGTATTCCGTTACGCTCCATATAGATATAGGGCGCCATATTCGGGTTCCACTTTCGTGTTAGGTGGCCAAAATGCACACCTGCTTCCAATAAATCTTTTACTTCGACTTTTTTAGCCATTTTAAATTTAGTTTACGTTCTTATGAATTAGCAATGTTGAAGTGGTATCGACCTCGCGTTCGAGAAAGAAGCCTTCAGCATTTAGATGCTAAACTAATTTACCTTAACCTGCGTATTGTTAGGGATAAGGATTTTTAATTGCCTTGCCTTTAAAGTTAAAGACTACGGCTTTCAATGAACTTGTTAGAAAATATAATAGAGACATCCCGCAGGGCGGGATGTCGGGTAATACAATTTTAACGCTTGGAGAACTGGAATTTCTTACGGGCTTTCTTCTGACCGAATTTCTTACGTTCTACCATTCTCGGATCACGGGTCAACAATCCTTCTGGTTTAAGGATCGTTCTGTTTTCCGCATCGATTTCGCACATAACTCTTGAAAGGGCCAATCGAATAGCTTCGGCCTGACCAGTTATGCCACCACCGTATACATTTACTTTAACATCGTAATCACCGTCATTGCTGGTTAGGGTAAAAGGTTGTTTTACCTTATACTGCAATGTTGCGGTCGGAAAATACTCATTGATATCTCTTTGGTTGATCGTGATGTTTCCTTTTCCTTTTGAAACATATACACGGGCAACCGCCGTTTTTCTTCTTCCTATTTTGTGGATCGTTTCCATTAGTTGAACTCTTTTAGGTTGACTACAGTTGGTTTTTGTGCTTCTTGGCCATGCTCGGTTCCGGCATAAACTTTTAAGTTTCTGAAAAGATCGGCACCCAACCTGTTTTTAGGTAGCATACCTTTTACGGCCTTCTCGATAATGCGGCCAGGATTCTTTTGCAATAGCTCAAGCGCGGTAGTTGCACGTTGACCTCCCGGATATCCTGTATATCTCAAGTACGTCTTGGTTTGCCATTTGTTACCCGTAAGGTTTATTTTTTCTGCGTTGATAATGACTACATTATCGCCACAATCTACGTGCGGAGTGAAATCAGGCTTATGTTTTCCTCTTAGCATTTTCGCAACTTTCGAGGCCAGTCGCCCCAATGTTTCACCTTCGGCATCCACCAACAACCACTGCTTGTCAACGGTCTTTTTATTGGCCGAAATAGTCTTATAACTCAATGTGTCCACACTAATGTTTTTAAATATTAAATACTTCAATCCCGTTAAACGGGCTGCAAATGTACACTAATTTACTTGAAATGCAAATGCTTGTATCTGATTATTTTTTTGATTTTTTTCATCGGCCAAAACTAAAAAGTAGTACTGGGTGAGCAAAGGTCTGGATTGGGTTTTTGAGGAATGTTAAAAAAAACTTAAAAGCTATTTTCAGTGTAACATGTTCAAGTTTAACAAGTCTTTTAGGTACATCAATCAATCCAATCAAAAAAACGGACCATAACAACCATCATGAGAACTGGCTTTTATATACTTGGCGCAATGCTCATTGCACAAGCTAATCTATTTTGTCAAGATTCAATTACCATACTGCCTAAGCGTATTTATGAAACCAAGTCGACCGGTGAAGAAGGTGCACCGATCTTAAATGGTTTGTTAGATGATACGGCATGGGATGCAGTCGAGTGGGCCGGTGATTTTATTGAGAATCGGCCCGATGAGAATACGTCTCCCGGTCAGCAAACCCGTTTTAAGATTATCTACGACCAGAAGTTCCTATATATAGGAATACAGTGTTTTGACGATGAACCCGATAAAATTGTAAAACGCCTTTCGCGTAGGGATACCTTTGATGGGGACTGGGTTGCCGTTTTTATTGATAGCTATCACGATAAGCGCACCGCTTTCGGATTTGTTGTTTCGGCGGCCGGGGTAAAATCTGATGTTTTTGAAACCAATAATGGGCAGAACGAAGATGAAAGTTGGAACCCCATTTGGTATACCAAGGCGAATATTGACGATGAGGGCTGGACAGCCGAAATGAAAATTCCATTAAGCCAATTGAAATTCGGCAAGGCCGTAGAACAGGTATGGGGCCTTGAAGTGATGAGGCGGTATTTTAGGGAAGAAGAACGGCATGTCTGGCAAAGGCTTCCTGTAGATACTCCTGGTTTTATAAGCGAATTCGGAGAATTACATGGGTTAATGAACCTAGAACCTCAAAAACAGCTCGAGATACAGCCTTATTCCGTAGCAAGTATCAAGACTTATGAGGCCGAGAACGGCAATCCGTTCCGTAGCGGAAACGATAGTAAACTGACCGTAGGCCTCGATGCCAAGATAGGGGTGACCAACGATTTAACCTTAGACCTGACCATCAATCCTGATTTCGGACAAGTAGAGGCCGATCCTTCGGCAATTGCCTTGGATGGGTTTCAGATCTTCTTTCAAGAACAGCGTCCGTTTTTCGTAGAAAACAAGAATATTTTCGATTATAGTATTTCAAACTCCGAGGCGGGCAACACTTTTGGCTCTGACAACCTTTTTTATTCTAGACGTATTGGGCGACGACCACAAGGATATCCCAGTACCCTTGACGGTGAATTCGTGGATCAACCAGAGAACACGAACATTCTTGGCGCCGCCAAGTTTAGTGGAAAAACCAAAGATGGATGGTCAATTGGGGTTTTGGAAAGTGTTACTGCCAAAAAATACGCCACCATTGATAATGCCGGGGTTCGGCGTGATGAACTGGTCGAGCCTTTGACCAATTATTTTGTCGGCAGGCTTCAAAAAGATTTTAATGATCGCAACACTTTTGTTGGCGGTATTTTTACGGCTACCAATCGAGATAATCTTACCGAAAACATAGACTTTTTACATCAATCGGCTTATTCGGGCGGACTCGATTTCAAACACCAATGGAACCAGCGTGATTGGTATTTGGGAGGTAATGTTCTTTGGAGCCATATTAAAGGAAGTGCCGAAGCCATAACAGCTACCCAAGAATCGATAACGCATCTTTTTCAACGTGTGGGTGAAGATCATATAGCGGTAGACTCTACCCGTACTTCGATGACCGGTAGTGGCGGAAATGTTCAAATCGGGAAAGTAGGCAATGGGCATTGGAAATTTGAATCTGGCGCAACCTGGCGTTCCCCTGAACTTGAATTGAACGATGTGGGCTTTCAACGGCAGGCCGATGATATTCGCCATTACACTTGGATTGGGTACCAGACCTTAAAACCCGACAGTATTTTCAGAAGGGTAGGCATCAATTACAATCATTGGAGCGCATGGGATTTTGGTGGTAACCATAATACCCTGCAATTCAATACCAACAGTTGGCAGAACTGGAAGAACAACTGGTTTTCCAATCTTGGTATAACCTATGAAGCGGTGAAATATTCGAATTTTGCGCTACGCGGTGGCCCAAGGTTACGACTATCACCTGAAATTAGTTTCTTTAACGGAATAGAGACCGATAGTCGAAAAAAATTGAGGTTCAGTGTTTTTCAAAATGGCAGTAAGGGCACTGATAATTCATATGCTTCCTATAACCTCGAGTTCGGTGCAACCTACCAGCCCTTCAATTCGTTGCGTATTTCGGCATTTCCATCCTATGGAAAAAATAATGATAAGTTGCAGTTCGTAGATAATATTGATGTAAACGGAGCTACAAAATACCTCAACGGCACCGTTGATCAGCGAACCTTGAGCATGTCGTTTCGCTTGAATTATACTATAAATCCGAATTTGACCATACAATATTGGGGGCAGCCTTTTATCTCTCGAGGCCGTTATTCGGCATTTAAAAGTGTAACCGATCCAATGGCAAAGCGATTTGAAAGTAGAATAACACCATATGATCAAAATCAAGTTTCCTTTGCCAACGAAACCTATTCGGTCGATGAGAACTTAGATGGTAATCCAGATTTTAGTTTTGGCAATCCAGATTTTTCATCGGTACAATTCAGGTCTAATTTGGTCGTGCGATGGGAGTATATACCCGGTTCTGAGATTTTCTTGGTCTGGTCACAAGACCAATTCCAATCAGGAAATCCGCAAGATCAACTTTTGAATAGCTTGGGCGATAATATTTTTGGCAGTACCAAGCCCCAGAATATTTTTCTTATAAAGGCAACCTACCGCTTTGTACTATAGCACCTTTTTGGAAGTATATTTCTGTTAAATAAAGACTAATTAGGGGTTAAACCGCTTTGGGCATCCTATTTTTGAATAACTAAACGAACCGCAAACCATCCGAACCCATGGGAAGATATTTTCTTTCGTTCCTATTCTATCTTACTATTACCTTTCATAGTAATGCCCAAGATTCCACCAAAACAAAAGTACCTAAGCGAAGTTATATTGCCATGTCGATCGCCAATGAGCCCCCCCCGATCATAGAAGGTATCATGGACGAAAAATCATGGGATTTAGCTGAATGGACAGGAGATTTTATAGAACTGAGACCCGATGAGAATACACCCCCTACGTATCAGTCAAAATTCAAGATACTTTACGATGCCAAAAATTTATACGTAGGGGTACGCAGCTATGATCCTGATCCCTCAAAGATCGAAAAACGATTGTCACGTCGTGATGGTTTTGCAGGAGATTACGTAGAAATACATATTGATAGTTATAACGACAAGCGATCCGCTTTTTCGTTTACCACTACCGCTGCAGGGGTAAAAGCTGATGAATTTATTTCCCAGAACGGCGATAATTTCGATGAAAGTTGGAACCCCATTTGGTATACCGCAACCCATATCGATGAAGAAGGATGGACTGCTGAAATGAAAATTCCGTTTAGTCAATTAAAGTTCGGCAATGCAAAAGAACAGATCTGGGGACTTCAGATGATGAGAAGAATTTTTATCAAAGAAGAACGTTCAGGTTGGCAAAGAATTCCACAAGATACCCCGGGTTGGGTCAGCGAATTTGGCATCTTAAGAGGGTTATTCGATATACAGCCCCAAAAACAGCTAGAGATACAGCCTTTTGTGGTGAACAAGTTGGATACCTACCCTAAAGAAGCTGGCAATCCGTATCGCGATGGCAACGATTATTATTTTAACGGCGGGCTTGATGCAAAGATCGGCATTACCAATGACCTTACGTTGGATCTCACAGTAAATCCTGATTTCGGGCAAGTAGATGCCGATCCGGGAGCCATAGCTTTAGATGGATTTCAGATTTTCTTTGAGGAACGGCGTCCTTTCTTCGTAGAGAACAAGAATATTTTTGATTACCAGTTTGCCGATCGTAATGACAATGTTTTTTACAGTCGTAGAATAGGGCGAAGTCCGCAAGGTTCGGCCAATTTAAATCCAGGAGAATTTGCCGACGAACCCATTAATACCACGATTCTCGGCGCGGCAAAATTTTCGGGCAAGACCAAAAACGGTTGGTCGCTTGGCTTTTTGGAAAGTGTGACGGGTAATATGTATGCCGAAATTGCCAATAATGGGCAAGGTAGAAAAGACCTGGTCGAGCCGCTAACAAATTATATCGTTGGTAGGGTTCAAAAGGATTTTAATAAAAGAAATTCTTATATCGGGGGAATTTTTACCGCCACCAATAGAAAATTGGAACCTAGTCTAGAATTCCTCAGAACCTCGGCCTATACGGGAGGTTTGGATTTTAGGCACAACTGGAAAAACAGAAACTATTATGTTCAGGGCAATTGGGTGACCAGTCATGTTACAGGAAGCAAAGAGGCCATTTTAAGTACCCAAAATGAAATTACCCATCTTTTTCAACGGGTCGATGCCGACCATGTGAATATTGACCCAGAACGAACTTCGTTAACAGGAACCGGCGGACGTTTGGAAGCGGGCAAGGCTGGCGGGGGAAATTGGCGCTATAATGGTGGGGTCAATTGGAAATCACCGGAATTGGAGCTGAACGATGTCGGGTTTTTGAGGCAAGCCGACGATATTCGTCAATTTGCGGAAATAAAACGCCTATTCCTGAAACCCAAAGGATTTTATAGACAGGCGCAATTGGGTTTTGAGCTGACCTCGGCCTATGACTTTCAAGGCAATTATAATCGTATTCAATATGAAGTGAATGGCTTTGTCAATTTCAAGAACAATTGGTCTATGGAAGGCAGTGCCGCCCACAAACCCCGAATTTTTTCCAATACGGTATTGCGAGGTGGGCCGCGCTGGCGTTGGTCTGAAGAAAACTTTTTTTCAGTCGTGCTACAGAGCGACCTACGTAAAAAATTCAATTTTCTAATAGGTTATTTCAATAGTCAGGCAAAACAGAATAATTTTGCCTTTGTCGGCTATTTTGGCGAATTGAACTATCAACCGTTCGATGCCTTCAGCCTCTCGTTGAATACCGAATATAATTTGAGTCCGAGTAGAACACAATATGTCTCAGAAAAAGATTTTAACGGTACACCTAGGTATATTACCGCTGGCATTGATCAAAAAACCTTGAGTACTTCAATACGGTTCAACTATAGTATCAACCCGAACCTTTCCATCCAGTTTTACGGACAGCCTTTTATTTCAAAGGGAATCTATTCTGATTTCAACTTTGTCAATGATCCGATCGCCAAAGATTTGAACCAAAGGGTAACTCTATATGCCGATAATCAAATTTCAAGACCTCTGAACACCGGTGATTACCTCATCGATGAGAACGGAGACGGTACCACCGATTATCAGATAGGCGATCCCGATTTCTCATTTGTACAATTTCGTTCCAACCTTGTTTTGCGATGGGAGTATATTCCGGGTTCCGAGATTTTCTTGGTATGGTCAAAAGGAGTCGATGGCTTGGCCGATCCAATGGATTCATTGGGCAGAAGTCTTGACGGGCAAATATTTGACCAGAAAATGAACAATACCTTTTTGATCAAAGCGACCTATCGTTTCGTGCTTTAAAATATAAACTCGTTTTTTGCGTTTTACCGATGTAAAAACTAAAATGAAAGATATGAAGCGAGTTATTATGACACTATTGCTGGTGTCGGGGTTGTTTTTTTCTTGTTCCAAAGATAAAGCTGATGACCAACAAGATCAAAATAAGATAGTAGGCAGTTGGCAGGCGACCGAACTTCAGGCAGCGGATCCCAATAGTTCGGAGGTGAATCTGGGTGCCGAAATATTGGCGAGGTTAACAGCAGAAAATTGTGAACTACTCGTTTTTACCTTTCAAGAAGATTTGGTGTTGAAAGTTGAGAGCGGCGTAAATAGTCTTGAGATCAACGCCACGGCAACCGGTCTTGAAGTACCCTGCCCTACACAAAAGGAAATTGAAACCACCACCTATACCTATGATGGTACTAATTTAACTTATGTGGATACTGGAGTTGGAACCAAAACCGTAAAAGCTACTATTGATGGTAATATTTTAACAATAGATGCCACCGAGCTTGATATTCCAAACTTAAACGGAGCAGGTAAACTTATTTTCACCAAAAAATAAACTATAGTAATTCTCTTTATAAAGCCTCTGGTCAAAACATTGACCAGAGGCTTTTTTATTGCTCTAAAAAGGGTATGTTGGTTTTACTATTTAATTCAAGATAGTTGATTAATTAATCTATAACCCTATATTTAGCCGTACCAAAAAGGCTTGCATGATTGATTATAATCTTTGGAGAATATTTCATTACGTTGTTAAAACGGTTTTGGTGGTGATGATCGGTTCAATGTCTTCTTGTATTGATCCAGTGGCACCAGATTTTGCGTTTACTGAAGGGCTTGTGTTTGTCGAGGGCTTTGCCGCCACTACTGAAGGTTCTTCGTTTGTGGTGATAAATAAGTCGGTATCGGAATTCGGAGTGAACAAGTCCGTTTTTGTCGAGGGAGCCACGGTCTCTTTTAAAAATAGCAATTCTGGTCAAACAATGGAATTGTTCGAGGTTTCAGAGGCTTATATCCCCCCATCTGATTTTAAGGCATCGATTGGTGAGCGGTGGGAACTGGCAATTACCCTTGCAGACGGCACCCAGTATAAGTCTTCGCCCGAAAAAATCGTAGCACCGGTACCTATCACAAATATAGCTGCCTCGTACGTGACCGATTTACGGTTCAATAATGGCAATAATCGCTTTGAGCCGGGCCATTCAGTATCGGTAACTTTTAACGATCCGGCTGATACCGAAAATTATTACTATTGGAGCTTTCGTTCGTTCGAATCGTTGACGATTTGTGAAACCTGTTACCAAGGCATTTATAGAAATGAACAATGTGGATCCACTGAGGTCGCTACCCCTGAGTATTTCACGTATATCTGTGAAACGGATTGTTGGAAAGTGCGGTTTCCAGATACGGTTACTATTTATGACGATACCTTCAGCAACGGCAAGACGACTACCGATCTTAAAGTCGCCGAAATCCCCTTGTATTCTAAAAAAGATATCCTTGTAGAAATTCAACAGTATTCCTTAAACCCATCTGCTTACGAGTACTATAAGGTTTTAAAGGATATAATTGATAATAGCGGCGGATTCAATGCTCCACCACCGGCCGCCCTAGTAGGCAACATGGTCAATGTTAACGATGCGAACGATTTTGTATTTGGCAGGTTTACCGCGGCAGCAACCTCCAAAGCAAGTGTACTTATCGAGCGTAATACTATACCGGAAAGTGCATTGGAATCTGAAACGGCATTATCTATGGAGCCAACGCTAATGTCGCCTTACCCGCCTCCGGCAACCACCACGGCACCCTGTTCCGAGACTCGTTTTAGAACGGCCATACGACCAGAAGGATGGATAAATTAATACATACGAAACCGGGAAATCAGATGAGAAATTTATCACTCCGTTTTTTGTTATTCCCCACTTTTTTGACGATAGTAATGTGGGTCAATGCCCAAGAGTATACTGTTGCTTTTGAAGTGAGCGACCAAACTACGGGAGCTCCATTAGAAAGTGCCGAAATTGCTATTCAGCCTTGTGCTTGCGGTGGTATTACCAATGCTTCTGGTGCTTTTTCCATCAATTTGGAAAAGAATAGGTATTCCATTCGCATTACCTATATCGGTTATGAAAGTTATGCGCAACAATTAGAGTTGACCAAGAATGAAGTACTAAAAGTATCATTGTCGGAAACACAAGAAGAACTCTCGGAAGTAGTCGTGCGGGCAAAAAGAATTAATGATAACCTAGAGGTTCCGCAAATGGGAGTGTTGCAATTACATACCCGTGAATTGACCAAAATACCCATGGGCCTTGGCGAGGCCGATGTACTTAAAAGTATGACCTTGTTAGCTGGGGTCAACAATGCAGGTGAGATAAGTAATGGTTTATCTGTAAGGGGCGGGGCCTTGGATCAAAACTTATTGTTGTTGGACTATGCCCCGGTATTCAACCCGACCCA
>JBATIN010000046.1:0-3966 GCA_049667765.1 Flavobacteriaceae bacterium | reverse complement strand
CTTCTTCCTAGACCTCCATTTGTTTTAGTTCTTGGTAGTTTTTATTCAATTTTCTAATCAATCTTCCGTAGAGTAAAAAGTAAATTGCACCGATAAATGCGGTGAAGCAAATACCAAGAATGAGAATACTCCAGATAAATGACTTCTTTAGTTTTTCAGGTGAAACGTTTTCTGGTATGTCAGCTTCAAGTGAATTGAAAAGAATGGTAAGATCATCACTAATATAAATTGCAAAGGCCGCAGAAAAAAACGAGAATAACAGTAAAGACAATGAAAAAATAATGTAATACTTAACCGAGGCCCTTGTTTTTATTATTTTTTTCATTAGTTTTTTGGCATCTTCTAAGACCGATATTTCTTTATAGCGCTTGTAAAATTGAGCAATAAAATAAAATACAACGGTGTACTGTATTACGGTTAGTACAATAATGAAATTTTTCATTCCTAAACTCTCATAAATTCCCCAGCTCGATTTTGCAATGGGTAAAAGATAAAGAATATGAGGAAGTAAAAATTCCAAAATGCTGATAATCAATATCCACCTGACAATAGAAGAAGATTTCTTCCAGGTCATTTTATGAATTTCGTCGTATGAAAGTTTCGGAAGATGTTCTTCTTTCTTCTGCCAATCTCTTTTTAATAGTTCTAATTCGTCCATCATAATCCTACGGATTCAATATGGTTCTTAATTTATTTTTGATACGGTTCATCTTCACCCTTGCGTTCACTTCTGTAATACCTAAGGTGTCGGCGATTTCCGTGTAATCCTTATCCTCTAAATAAAGAAACACCAATGCTTTATCGATATCTCCCAACTGTTTTACCGCATCGTACATAAGTTTTAGCTGTAGTTCCTCGGTCGCATCGTATTCCTCTGCCGTAATCTTAAACAATACCGATTCATAGTCTTGTGTCTGAATCCTTTTTTTCGATTTCCGGTACATGGTAATCGCCGTATTCAGGGCTACGCGGTACATCCACGTGCTAAATTTTGAATCCCCTCTGAATTTTGGGTAGGCTTTCCATAATTGAATCGTTATTTCTTGAAATAGGTCTTTGTGCGCATCACGGTCATTGGTATACAGCGTACAGATTTTATGAACAATATTCTGATTGTTCTCAAGATCGGTAACGAATTTGTGTTCCAGTTCTTTATTCACACTATGGTTGGTGGGCGTTTGAAGGTTAGTAGAATGTTTTTCCAATTTGTTACATGAAAGGGGAAATGAAATAATGTAATCCCGTGCACAGTCTATGGGCTAGGGGCACGAAAGTTCTTCGACCGTAGTTTGACTGTGCACAGTAAGACACCCTCAGGGTTACAGCATCGATATGCTGTTTAAGACTTATTTTCTGTAATCGAGCGCCGGAGCCCGATCGCCTAATAGAGGGATATATTTAAAGTTTGCACCACGAGCTTCTAAAAATTCAGATTTGGCCGTGGTGACCAATTTAGGATCTTTGAAAAGGTCAATAGCGGTCAAGGTTAAGGTCTTTGCCGCTACCATCATTCCTTTTTTGCCTATGGAGGTGCCTCCAGCGGCAACGGCTTGCCAACTATGTGCCGGTGTACCGGGTACCCAAGTTGCAGTGCCCAAACCTACTGTTGGTACGGTAAAGCTTACATCGCCCACATCGGTAGAGCCATAGGCCCGAGCTTCTGTTTTATAGGGTTGTACCTCTTTTGCGGTACTAAGGTCGGCCTGCTTTTGTCCCAGAGTAATCGCAATTTTATCGGCAAACGCTTTCTCTTCGGGGGTATATTCAATACCACCGATTTTTGATAGATTGTCGTGCATTAATTTTTGAAGGGTAAGGTTGGGCAACAATTCATGGGTACCCCCGATCATTTCAAAATCCATAGTGGTGCCTGTACCCAATGCGGCACCTTCGGCAGCCTTGATAATGCGGTCAAAAATATCGATGACCACATCTCTTTTTCCGTGGCGTGCGTAATAATAAACTTCGGCAAAGTCGGGCACTACGTTCGGGGCTTTGCCACCTTCGGTGATGACGTAATGAATACGGGCTTCTTGCGGAATGTGTTCGCGCATCATATTTACCATCATATCCATTGCTTCGACCCCATCTAAGGCTGAACGCCCTTTTTCAGGAGATCCTGCGGCATGGGCGGAAACCCCGTGAAAACGAAATTTTGCCGATTTATTGGCCAAAGCCGCGCCCGCACTTGCTTCATTTTCAGCACCGGGGTGCCAGTGTAAGGCTATATCAACATCGTTAAATAGCCCTTCACGCACCATATATACCTTACCTGAACCACCTTCTTCGGCAGGGGTGCCATAGAAGCGTATCGTACCTTTTGTATTGTTGGCGACCATCCAATCTTTGGTCGCTATCGCTGCCGCCGTGGAGGCGGTACCGAACAAGTGATGGCCGCAAGCATGGCCTGCCGCTTTGCCAGCCGATTTTTTTTCGGCAACGGCTTCTTGCGAAAGCCCAGGCAAGGCATCATATTCGCCCATGATCGCGATTATCGGAGCCCCGCTGCCAAATTCGGCAATGAATGCAGTTGGAATACCTGCAACGCCTGTTTTAATAAAAAAACCTGCATCGCTTAAAGTTTTCTGTAGCAATGCCGAACTTTTTTCTTCTTGGTAGCCCATTTCGGCCAATTCCCAAATAGATTGGGCAATTGCTCCGTATTGTTCTGATTTATCATCTAGATTCTTAATGATAACATCAGCCTTTTTTTGGGCGGTAGAAAATTGAAATGCAAAAATAAATGAGGTAAGTAATATTAGTGTTCTGTTCATTTTATAAAAGTTTAAATAAGCTTCTAAATATAAGGAAAAGGAATATTGATATGCACAAATCCCATAGGTTTGTTTAATTTTACGGCACAATATTTACTATGAACATCCCTAGGTCTAGCTACCCAAGAGTCATTATTATCGGTGGTGGTTTTGGCGGTATTTCCCTCGCTAAAGAATTAAGTAAAAAAGAAATGCAGGTCGTTCTGCTCGACAAGCATAATTACCATACTTTTCAACCTTTGCTGTATCAGGTTTCGACCGGAGGTCTTGAACCCGATTCCATTGCCTATCCGATCCGTAAAGTACTTAAAGACTTCCCGAACTTTTTCTTTAGGTTGGCCAATGTTACCGAGGTATGTCCCGAAACTAAGTCTGTACTAACCGATATAGGTGAGCTCAAGTACGATTATATGGTGTTGGCTACAGGTTCTGATACTAATTTTTTCGGAAATGCCGAAATTGAAAAAAACGCAATGGTCATGAAGACCATACCCGAATCATTGAACTTACGTAGTTTGATCTTAGAAAATTTTGAACAAGCCTTATTGACGGATGAAATGCATGAACGTGATGCCCTCATGAATTTTGTGATTGTAGGTGGTGGACCAACTGGGGTGGAGTTGGCCGGTGCCCTGGCCGAAATTAAAAAGGGAATCCTCCCAAAAGACTATCCAGATCTAGATACCCGAAGGGTGCAGATCAATTTGGTGCAATCAAGTGACCGCATTTTAAAAGAAATGAGCGAGAAGGCTTCAATAAAATCGGAAGAGTTTTTGGAGAAGCTTGGTGTGCAGATCTGGAAGAATACCAGGGTATGTAGTTATGATGGTAAAACCGTAAGTACCAATGTTGAAGGCCTTTCGTTCGAAGCGGCGACCATGGTTTGGGCGGCAGGGGTGAAGGGTGCCTTGGTTCAAGGGTTCAATGACAAAGAGTGCATAGTGAGGGGCAACCGTTTAAAGGTCGATATCTATAATCAAGTTATGGGCCATGAAGGTGTTTATGCCATTGGCGATGTGGCATGCATGGTAACGGAAGATTGCCCCGAAGGCCATCCCATGATGGCACAGCCGGCATTGCAACAAGGTAAACATTTGGGCGAAAACTTGGTTCGCCTAGTGGAAGGAAAACCATTAAAGCCTTTTGTCTATAAAGACAAAGGCAGTATGGCCACAGTTGGACGAAACAAAGC
>JBATIN010000045.1:0-2936 GCA_049667765.1 Flavobacteriaceae bacterium | reverse complement strand
CTCCAATGCTTTGGGTGCTTCGAGACCACATCAAATTGGTCGTCACAAAATACGGTTGCGGGATCGCCCAATGCGGTTCTTGTACAGTTCATTTAAACGGAGTAGCCGTTCGCGCTTGTATGCTTATGGTATCGGCTGTGGGAAATCAAGAAATTACCACTATCGAGGGGCTTTCGGAAAAAGGCGACCACCCTGTACAAAAAGCATGGTTGGAGGTCGATGTACCCCAATGCGGTTATTGTCAAGCAGGACAAATTATGACCGCGGCCGCACTATTGGAGCAGAATCCGAATCCTACCGATTCTGAAATCGAGATGGCCATGAATGGCAATATCTGCCGATGCGGTACCTATACTCGAATCAAAAAAGCCGTTAAAATTGCGGCGGCAGGCACCAACTCTTAAAATCAGGACAATGACACTATTAAAAACAAAAATCGGACGGCGCGCCTTCATCAAGAATACCAGCCTTGCCAGCGGTGGAATGATCCTTGGCTTTAATTTTTTGGCCTCTTGTAAGGACAAGACGGTAGAAGAGGTCATGCAAATGCCAAAAGAATGGTTCGAGATGAATTCATATCTGAAAATTGGCGATAACGGGGTAGTGACTATTTACACCCCCAATCCGGAATTCGGTCAAAATATCAGAACCTCCATGCCCATGTTAGTGGCAGAAGAACTAGATGTGGATTGGAAAAATGTGTTGGTAGAGCAGGCGCCCTATCATGCAGAAAAATACGGATTTCAATTCACAGGCGGCAGTAGAGGCATAAGTGCCCGTTGGGAACCCCTTCGTATGGCCGGAGCAACTGCCAGGCACATGCTCATAGCCGCGGCTGCGCAAACATGGCAGGTGCCCGTTGCAGAAATTACAGCCGAGGCTGGGGTCTTGCAGCATGCAGCTACCAACAAATCGGCCGGGTATGGCGAAATGGCTTCAATGGCCTCAACGCTTGACGTTCCCGAAGAAGTGCAATTGAAAGCAGTAAAAGATTTTAAACTTATAAGCACCTCTCAGAAAAATGTAGATGCGAAAAGCATTGTAACCGGGGCGCCACTGTTTGGATTGGATATTCAAAAGGAAGGCATGTTGATTGCTATGATCGAGCATCCGCCCGCGTTTGGCTTGACTTTAAAATCGGTGTATGGTGAAGCGGCCAAAGCCATGCCTGGAATTAAAGATGTGGTTACGATCAAAAGTTTCAAAGAAGGATTCGAAAAAGGCGGTTTCGATACCAACGCTTTCCCAGAATTGGTGGCTATAGTCGGCAATTCTACATGGGAAGTGATGCAGGCGAAGAAAAAACTAAAAGTAGAATGGCAGCCCATTGCGGCGTATACAGAAACTGTTGCAGGGTTTAGGGGAAAAGAAACCAAACATGTACCTGCCGGTCTGGAATCTACAATGGCGCATAAATCGAAAATGGAAGCGCTGGCGGCCAAAACCGGAATCATCGTTCGCAAAGATGGCAATCCTGAAGCCGCTTTTAAAAAAGCTGTCAAAGTTTTGGAAAGAAGCTATTCGGCCCCTTTCCTTGCCCACAATAACATGGAGCCCTTAAATGCATTTGCCCATGTAGAAGGCGATAGGGTAAAAATAGCGGCGCCAATACAGATTCCGTCGTTAATCGTTCCTACGATTGCCAGCAGTCTGGGAATACCGAAAGAAAATATTGAAATGGACCTTCCTAGAATGGGCGGCGGTTTTGGTCGTAAGGCCTATGCCCACTTTGTGGTGGAAGCAGCCCTGATTTCACAAAAAGTAAACGCCCCGATAAAGTTGGTGTACAGCCGTGAAGACGATATGACCAACGGCATTTATCGTCCTGCATATCAGGCCACCTATCGCGCTGCATTTGACAAAAACAATAATTTAACTGCCTTGCATGTAAAGGCAGGTGGCGTGCCAGAGAGTCCCTTGTTCGCCAATCGCTTTCCGGCAGGGGCCATTGATAATTACCTGGCGGAAGAATGGGCGATCGACTCCAATATAACCATTGGTGCTTTTCGAGCGCCACGATCTAATTTTATGGCCGGAGCCGAACAAGCGTTCTTGGATGAAGTGGCTGAAACCATGGGTAAGGACGCCATTCAATTTCGATTGGAATTGCTGAAACGCGCCAAAGAGAACCCAGTTGGCAAAGAGAACGACTACGATGCCGATCGATATGCAGGGGTCTTGGAACTGGTGCGGGACAAATCGGATTGGCAAGTGAACGATACAACACGGCACCGCGGGGTTTCGGCTTATTTTTGCCACAACTCCTATGCAGCGCATGTGCTGGATCTAAAGATGGAAAATGGCAAACCTGTCGTGGAAAAAGTATGTTGCGCCATTGACTGCGGGGTGGTGGTAAATCCTGATGCGGCCACGAACATGGTCGAAGGTGCCATAACTGATGGCGTGGGCAATGCCTTTTTTGGAGAATTGACGTTTAAAGACGGTGTGCCACAGAAAAACAATTTCCACCAATATCAAATGATCCGTATGAAAGAAGCGCCAAAAGAAATCGACGTGCATTTTGTGCAGAATGAAATCGATCCAACGGGAATGGGTGAACCGCCATTTCCACCCATTTTTGGGGCGGTAGCCAATGCTTTGTACAAGGCCACTGGTCAACGTCATTATGAGCAGCCTTTTGTGAAAGAGAAAAAAGTGGTTGGATAAGAGACTATTTTTAAACAGTCTCTATAATAAATTTCAATTTTTGATGAAAAAACTAAAAGTTGTTTTTCTAATCCTTTTTGTGGCTTTTTTGAATAGTTCTCATGCGCAGTCGGAGGAAGTGACACAAGTAGAATCCGAGCTTGAAAAAATGATGGTTCGAATTGCGGAGATAGAAATCCATCCTGAATATCTCGAAGAATATATTGCGATATTGAAACTTGAGGCCGAGGCATCCGTACGATTGGAAGCGGGTGTCATTTGTATCTATC
>JBATIN010000044.1:0-6375 GCA_049667765.1 Flavobacteriaceae bacterium | reverse complement strand
GCAATTACCCCTGTACCATGAGAGGCTGGTTGAATATATACTCGTGCTCCTCCAAATTTGCCTTTCTGCTCATGAGGTAGCGTAGCCTTGTTCAACGGAATTCGTATCAGGTTTTTCTTTGCATCCTCGATTGCCTTTGCTATGGCTGTGGCAACTTCTTTAGATTTACCCAAACCATGGCCTACAACACCATTTTCGTCCCCTACGACAACTATCGCAGAGAAACCGAATGCTCGTCCACCTTTGGTAACTTTGGTAACCCTTTGTACACCGACCAACCTATCTTTTAATTCTAAACCACCTGGTTTAACCGTTTCTACGTTTTTGTATTTCTGGTACATACTTATTTTTTAGAATTTTAAACCTGCTTCTCTTGCACCTTCGGCCAAAGCTTTCACCCTGCCATGGTACAAGTTACCACCCCTATCAAAAGCAACCTTGTCAATACCTGCCTTTTTCGCCTTTTCAGCGATAGCTTTACCAACTTCACTCGCCACTTCGGTCTTTGTACCTTTTATTTTGGCCAAAACCTTATCACGTGATGAAACAGCGGCCAAAGTTTTACCATCGTTATCATCGATTACTTGGGCATATATTTCATTATTGCTTCTGAAAACCGACAACCGTGGTCTTTCGGCAGTGCCTGAAGAAACTTTACGAATCCTTCTTCTGATTCTATATTTTCGTTGTGTCTTAGATAATTTCATAATACTACGTCTTATTAAGCGGACTTACCAGCTTTTCTTCTTAATTGCTCACCGACAAATTTAACCCCTTTTCCTTTGTAAGGTTCCGGTTTACGGAAAGACCTGATCTTGGCCGCAATATGGCCCACTAACTGCTTATCGTGAGAGGTTAGTTTAATGGTAGGGTTCTTTCCTTTTTCTGCGGTGGTTTCTACTTTGACCTCAGGAGCCAGTTCAAAAATTATATTATGCGAAAAACCTAGAGCTAGATCTAATTTCTGGCCTTGATTACTGGCACGATATCCTACTCCAACAAGTTCCAATTCTTTGGTCCATCCTTTTGAAACTCCTTTTACCATATTAAGCATAAGAGCTCTATAAAGACCATGCTTCGCCTTATGTTCTTTAGAGTCCGATGGTCTTGTGACCCAAGCCTGACCGTCTTCTATCTTTATCGAAACCCCTGAAAATTCTTGGGTCAATTCACCCAATTTACCTTTTACAGTTATTAGGTTATCCTGAATATCGATGGTTACCCCATCAGGAATCGCTATCGGATTGTTACCTATTCTAGACATTTACTTTTTCTTTATTGTATTAATAGACGTAGCACAAAACTTCGCCACCGACGTTCTCGTTCTTGGCCTGTTTACTGGTCATAACTCCATGAGAAGTAGAGACGATTGCAATACCCAAGCCGTTTAAAACTCTTGGCAGATCGCCAGATCCAGTATACTTTCGTAAACCGGGTTTACTCACACGTTGTAATTTTCTTATGACCGGCTCTTTGGTTACCTTATCGTATTTAAGGGCTATCTTGATTTTCGCCTGAACCTGATCTTCTTCAAATTTGTAACTTAAAATATAGCCTTGATCGAACAATATCTTAGTTATTTCTTTCTTAACACCCGAGGCAGGAATCTCAACTACCCTATGGCCCGCACGACTTGCGTTACGCACCCTTGTTAAATAATCTGCTATAGTATCTGTAACCATTTTCTTTAACTAAATATTTATTACCAACTAGCTTTTCTAACTCCTGGGATCAATCCCGCATTGGCCATCTCCCTGAACTTAACCCTTGAAATTCCAAAAGTCCTCATATACCCTTTTGGTCTTCCAGTAAGCTTACATCTGTTGTGCATACGAACCGGAGAGGCATTTTTAGGCAATTTTTGAAGCGCTTCGTAATCACCGGCTTCTTTCAAAGCTTTTCTCCTTTCGGCATATATCGCTACAGTTCTCGCCCTTTTTCTTTCACGGGCCTTCATTGATTCTTTTGCCATTTTATTTCTTTTTAAAAGGTAGTCCTAATTCAGTTAACAATGATTTTGCCTCTTTATCGGTTTTGGCCGAAGTTACAAAGGTAATATCCATTCCATTGATTCTATTGATCTTGTCAATATTTACTTCTGGAAATATAATCTGTTCGGTAATACCTAGACTATAATTTCCTCTTCCGTCAAAGCCAGTTGCACGAATGCCCTGAAAATCACGAACCCTTGGCAATGCACTGGTTACCAATCTGTCTAAAAACTCGTACATTCTTTCACCTCTTAGGGTAACTTTAGCACCGATGGGCATGCCTTTACGTAATTTAAAGGCAGCAACATCTTTTTTAGACATGGTAGAAATTGCTTTCTGTCCAGTAATCATCGTCAATTCATCGACCGCATGGTCAATAAGCTTTTTGTCGGCCACCGCAGCACCCACACCTCGGCTAACTACAATTTTTTCCAATTTAGGAACCTCCATTACATTTTTGTAACCGAATTCTTCCTTCAACGCACTGACAACGCGCTCTTTATATTCTTTCTTCAATCTTGCAACGTAAGCCATAACTATAGTACTTCATTGGATTTTTTGGAAACTCTTACTTTTTTGCCATCGCGTACTTCGAAGCCTACACGGGTAGCACTCCCAGATTTACCATCGATCAATGACAAGTTCGATACATGAATAGGGGCTTCTTTTTTTACAATTCCGCCTTGAGGATTTTTTGCACTGGGCTTCTCATGTTTAGAAACCATATTGGCACCCTCAACTATTGCCTTGTTCTTATCTATATCGACACGCATAACCTTACCTTCGACCCCTTTATGGTCTCCAGCTATGATTCGTACAGTGTCACCAGTTCTTATTTTCAACTTTTTCATCTTACTTAATATTATAGTACCTCAGGTGCCAATGAAACAATTTTCATAAACTGTTTGTCGCGCAGTTCTCTGGCTACTGGACCAAAAACCCTTGTTCCCCGCATTTCACCTGTAGGGTTCAACAATACACAGGCGTTGTCATCGAACCGAATGTAAGAACCATCAGGTCTTCTGATTTCCTTTTTGGTTCTAACCACTACTGCAGTCGACACCGCACCTTTCTTGATGCCTCCATTGGGCGTAGCCTCTTTTACGGCAACCACAATTTTATCACCAATCGATGCATATCTTCTTTTGGTACCACCGAGCACTCGAATAGTCAAGACTTCCTTCGCCCCAGTATTGTCCGCTACCTTTAACCTTGATTCTTGCTGTAACATAATTATTTAGCTCTTTCTAAGATTTCTACTAACCTCCAACATTTTGTCTTACTCAACGGTCGGGTCTCCATTATCTTAACGGTATCGCCTTCTCTACAGTCATTTTTTTCGTCGTGTGCCACGTATTTCTTCGTTTTTAACACGAACTTACCGTACATAGGGTGTTTTACTCGCTTTACCTCCGCTACAACAATGGATTTTTCCATTTTGTTGCTGGTTACGACCCCTATTCTTTCTTTTCTTAAATTTCTCTTTTCTTCCATAAAGCAGAACCAGTTATTGGTTTTCCCTATTTGTTAATTCTGTTGCAAGTCTTGCTACCGTTCTTCTGACCTTTCTAATTTGAAGTGGGTTCTCCAAGGGCGTAACGAAATGGGCCATTTTCAAATCTGCATGCTGCTTTTTGAATTCAGCAAGTTTCTGAGAAAGCTCTTCGACCGACAATTCTTTGATTTCCTTATTTTTCATGATTCCCAATGATTAGTCTTGACCAGTAAAATCCCTGGCAATGATAAATTTTGTTTTAACAGGTAATTTCTGTGCCGCCAATCGCAATGCTTCTTTTGCAATATCAAGGTTCACACCTGCAATCTCAAACATGATTCTACCGGGTTTTACTACGGCAACAAAATATTCCGGCGCACCTTTACCTTTACCCATACGTACCTCAAGAGGTTTTTTGGTGATAGGCTTATCCGGGAAAACTTTGATCCATAATTGCCCTTCCCTCTTCATGTATCTTGTCGCAGCGATACGGGCAGCTTCTATTTGACGTGATGTCAAAAAAGCAGAATCCAATGATTTTATACCAAACATACCGTTTGAAAGCAAATGGCCTCTTCCGGAGTTACCCTTCATCCGGCCCTTCTGCATTTTACGAAACTTGGTTCTTTTCGGTTGTAACATTGCTAAACTTCTTTACTATATTATTTTCTGCGTCTTGGTTTTCTATTACCACTATCGCCTCGATTGTTGTCTCCTTTTCCACCTGTCTGCCCTTTGGTCATTCCAACTAAAGGAGAAAGCTCTCTTTTACCATATACTTCACCTTTCATGATCCACACCTTGATACCTAATTTTCCGTAAGTAGTCTGTGCTTCCTGTAAGGCATAGTCAATATCGGCCCTGAAAGTCGACAATGGAATCCTTCCATCTTTGTACGACTCTGATCGTGCCATCTCTGCTCCGTTCAAACGACCTGAAATCTGAATCTTGATTCCTTCGGCATTCATTCGCATTGCAGCCGCAATGGCCATTTTAATCGCTCTTCTGAACGAAATTCTACTTTCGATCTGCCGTGCTACACTTGAAGCTACAAGATTTGCGTCAAGTTCAGGTCTTTTGATTTCGTAAATATTGATCTGTACTTCTTTACCGGTAATCTTTTTAAGCTCTTCTTTTAACTTATCAACTTCTTGTCCGCCCTTTCCAATGATAATACCTGGCCTGGCAGTGGTCACCGTTACCGTAATCAGCTTCAAAGTACGTTCTATAATGACCCTTGACACACTGGCTTTGGCCAATCGTACATGAATGTACTTTCTAATTTTATCGTCCTCAGCTAGTTTGTCGCCGTAATCATTGCCTCCGTACCAGTTAGATTCCCATCCTCTGATAATTCCTAGACGATTTCCTATCGGATTTGTTTTCTGTCCCATTCTAGCTTTCTATATTATTGTTAGACCCCAAAACCAATGTAACATGGTTGGAACGTTTTCTAATTCTATGTGCCCTGCCTTGTGGTGCTGGTCGCAATCTTTTAAGCATTGAACCACCATCGACACGAATTTCCTTTACAAAAAGGTCAGCATCTTCAACACTGGCATCCTCGTTTTTCGATTGCCAATTGGCAACCGCCGACAGCAATAATTTCTCAAGTCTTCTGGAAGCTTCTTTTGAATCGAACTTCAATATCGCTAATGCCTTCTCTACCTGTACGCCTCTGATCAAATCAGCGACCAAACGCATTTTACGTGGTGAAGTAGGACAATTATTAAGCTTTGCAAATGCAATCTGTTGTTTTTCAGCCTTTATTCTTTCGGCCATCTGTCTTTTTCGAACTCCCATAGCTTACTTTTTACCCTTATTCTTTGCTCCCGCATGACCCCTAAAAGATCTTGTTGGAGAAAATTCGCCTAATTTATGCCCCACCATATTCTCAGTAACAAAAACAGGGACAAATTGTTTCCCATTATGGACAGCAATGGTCATTCCAACAAAATCTGGAGTAATCATTGAGGCCCTTGACCAAGTCTTGATGACGCTTTTCTTTCCAGTAGATGAATTCTGCTGGATCTTCTTTTCCAAACTATAGTGAACGTAAGGTCCTTTTTTTAGTGAACGTGCCATTTCTTCTTCTTTTTATTTCTTTCTACGTTCTAAAATATATCTATTGGTGCTCTTGGTCTTAGATCGAGTTCTATATCCTTTAGCAGGAATACCGTTTCTAGATCTTGGATGACCTCCGGAAGCTCTACCTTCACCACCACCCATTGGGTGATCGACAGGGTTCATTGCTACTGGTCTTGTTCTTGGTCTTCTACCCAACCATCGACTTCTACCTGCCTTACCTGACACCAACAACTGGTGATCCGAGTTTGAGATAGCACCTACAGTGGCCAAACAGCCCGATAAAATCAATCTTGTTTCACCAGAAGGCATTTTAACGGTAACGAATTTGCCGTCTTTTGCCATTAACTGTGCAAACGTACCTGCACTTCTAGCCATTACGGCCCCTTGACCAGGACGAAGCTCAATACAAGATATTATAGTACCTAGTGGTATTTCACTCAAAGGAAGGGTGTTCCCGATTTCAGGGGCAGCACTGGCACCCGAAGTCACCTTTTGTCCTACTTGAAGTCCGTTTTGAGCAATTACATATCGCTTCTCGCCATCTTCGTAGTTCAAAAGTGCGATAAATGCCGTTCTGTTTGGATCGTACTGAATAGAATCGACCGTTGCAGATACATCTTGTTTATCTCTTTTGAAATCAATAACACGATATCTTCTTTTATGGCCACCGCCTTTATGGCGCATGGTCATTTTTCCATGACTGTTTCTACCTCCGGACTTTTTTAACGGAGCGAGCAAGCTCTTCTCCGGCTTATCAGTCGTAATGGCGTCAAACCCATTTACGACTCTAAAACGCTGTCC
>JBATIN010000043.1:0-6598 GCA_049667765.1 Flavobacteriaceae bacterium | reverse complement strand
ATATTGTACTTTTTGGCCAAATATTTTATCGCCTCGGGGTAGGTGAAATGTTCGTGCTCCATCAAAAAAGCGACCACGTTGCCGCCTTTTCCACTACTAAAATCTTTCCAGATCTGCTTTACCGGTGACACCATAAAACTAGGCGTTCGTTCGTCTGAAAACGGACTCAAGCCCTTAAAGTTGGAACCTGATTTTTTCAATTGTACAAAATCACCGATAACCTCCTCTAAACGGGCGGTCTCATATACTTTGTCACTGGTGGTTTTTGAAATCAAAAGGCTCTAGATTAGATGGGTAAATATACCATTATGAGATGACTTTTTTTATTGGAGCTATTTAAAGATATGAACCTGCCCTTATTCCTACAAGCTTTGCCGTGCAGGGTTTATACAGTTAAAATCTGACACCCCTATTTACAGGGAAGTCAATTTCACTATCAAAAGGGTAAAATCAGGCGTATCAATGGCGCAACTTTATACCATAGAATTTTAAAAACCAATACGAACCATTAAAACAAGTACATTATGATCTGGGGAATTACGTTAATCTTATTAAGTATTATCGCGGTACCATCGCTGATACTCTCAAAAAAACCGAACGCCAAAGAACTATTGGCCAAGATCGAACCCTACCAAGGGTGGATAGGCATCGTATTTTGTTTTTGGGGCATAGGGGGCATTTTTACAGCCATTTTAAATCTGAACTGGTTGAGCACGGCACCCAGTTGGTGGGTGACCCTATTGGCCGGAAACTTAATGGCGGCAAGCCTCGGTTTTATGTTGGGGTCAGGCTTGATTAACAAGCTATTTCTTTCAAACAATGCCTTTGCAAGGGCGAATGCCGATGAATTCAGGGAACGAATGGCTTCAAAGCAAGGTAAACTGGGCATTTTGGGCCTAGCCGTCGGAATTTGGATGATCGTTGCCTCCTTTTTATTTACGATAGCATAAGTTTATGTCGTATACAACGTTAATTATCAAAAACCACTTACAATTAAAATATAAAAACATGAAAAAATCAATTTTAGTTCTCGCACTTATCTTTACGACAATGACCACTTTCGCACAAACCTTCACCAACAATATAACGGTGAGCGGTATATACAAATATAATATTGCACCCGAGTATTCGGCCAAAATGATCGTAAGCATGTCCAACGTGTATTATGATACCGAAACGGTATCGATGTCGGAGGTCAAATCAGGGTATCTTGACAAATTGGCGAAGATTGGTATTAGCAGCGATCGCTTAAAAGAAGATGACCTTTACTATTCAATGATGGGCTATGACAAAGAAGGCACGGTCATTGAATTCAAGACCAAGTCACTTGAAGAAATGAAAAAGTTCTTGATGGTGAAAGCTATCGGGGTCACCAAATCAGATACTACCTTAGAAGCCGAACTGACCGATGGGGCCATGGCCGATTATGCCAAAGGCGCTTTTGAGAATGCTAGGCAAAAGGCCGAAGCTATCGCCAACAAAATTGGCAGAAAAATCGGAAAGGCCATTTATATCAACGATAGCAATTATAACAAAATCGCGGAATCAATGTATTACGGTAGCCCCACAAATTCAAGGGAATACAGCATTTCGGTCTCCTTTGAACTTTTATAATAATTTTTAGATGGGAAATGATGAAAAGAGCTTTGTTCGTTGTAGTACTATTGCCTTTAGTAGTAAATGCTTGCGGACAGGGCTCTTCTTCTAAAAAAGAGTATGCTGTTACCGATCATAAGGTTCAAAAGAGTTCTCCTGAACATAATCCTGACGGAAAAACGATTCGTGAACGCTTTTATCCTCCTGAAGGATATAAAAGAATTTTAAAAGACACCACTTCGTTTGCCCATTACCTCAGCACACTTCCTTTAAAACCTGCAGGTACTTTTGTCACTTATTCTGATGGACGCGTTAAATCTAATAGAAATATCTATGATGCCGTTATTGACCTTCACATTGGAAAGCGAGATCTGCACCAATGCGCCGATGCGGTCATTCGCTTGCGGGCAGAATATCTTTATCAGGCAAAAAAGTTCGATAGCATTTATTTTAATTTCACTAACGGATTCAAGGCCGATTATGTAAGCTGGAAGCAAGGAAACCGAATTATAGTCAACGGCAATCAAGTAAGCTGGAAGCTATCGTCGCAAGCTTCCGACAGTTATCAAAGTTTCTGGAAGTTTCTAGAAACGGTCTTCAGCTATGCAGGTACTGCCTCTTTGGAAAAAGAATTAAAACCAATTTCCGTAGAGGAAATGCAAATAGGAGATGTTTTTATTAAAGGTGGATTTCCGGGCCATGCGGTCATTATAGTTGATATGGCAATTCATTCTGAAACGAAAGAAAAACTATTCTTGTTGGCACAGAGTTATATGCCGGCACAAGAAATTCAGGTGTTGAAAAATCCTAATTGTTTAGAACTAAGTCCGTGGTACTCTATTGATATTGGAAACTCAATTATCACGCCCGAATGGAAATTCAAGAAAGAACATCTTAAACGGTTTTAGTATTTCTTAACTTTGGCAAAATCGTTAGTATAGCAAATGATACTCTTTCTTGGCACACGACCCGGCAAAACAGAAATCACACCACTCAGTAGGGAGCCTTGCCCCTTTTGTGAACAACTTGACACGCTGACGGTTTCAAAAACCAGTAATTGGTTTCATCTTTTCTGGATCAAGCTTTTTAAAATCTCATCCAATACCTTTGCAGACTGTTCGCACTGCAAACGGGTGTATTATGAGGAGGAGTTTAATGAGGAAATACGTAAAGCTTTAACAAAAGCCAAATTATAGTTTTTATTTTTTCCGTTCCACAACGTAATTCACCATCAACTCTAGTGAATCTTTGTAATCTGATTTAGGGTAGCTGTCCAATAGTTGTAGTGCTTCTTCTTTGAACTCGAGCATTTTTTGCACTGCATACTCTAATCCGCCTTGCGCTTTTACAAATTCTATGACCTCTTTAACCCGTTTCTTATCCTTATTATGATTTTTAACGGAATTGATTAACCACTTTTTTTCAGCTTTGGTGCAATGGTTGAGCACATAAATAAGCGGAAGGGTCATTTTTTGTTCTTTGATATCTATTCCGGTTGGTTTACCAATGCTTTTTGAACCATAGTCAAAAAGGTCGTCCTTTATTTGAAATGCCATTCCGCAGAGTTCCCCAAATTTTCTAAAAGTCTCTACTTCTGGCGAATCGGGTTTTACCGAACTGGCACCCAATGCGCAACAAGCAGCGATTAGGGTGGCCGTTTTTTGACGGATAATGTCATAATAGACTTCTTCGGTAATATCCAATCGCCTTGCTTTTTCAATTTGTAAGAGCTCACCTTCGCTCATTTCACGTACGGCCACCGAAATAATTCGCAATAGATCAAAATCACTATTATCGATAGAGAGCAAAAGTCCTTTTGAAAGTAGATAATCGCCAACCAAAACCGCGATCTTGTTTTTCCAAAGGGCATTCACCGAAAAGAATTCACGGCGTTTATTACTATCGTCGACCACATCGTCATGCACCAAAGTGGCGGTATGAATCAATTCGATGACCGAAGCACCTCTGTATGTGCGCTCGTTGACCTCGCCTCCACTCAACATTTTAGCAGACAAAAAAACGAACATCGGCCTCATTTGCTTGCCCTTTCGATTTACGATATAATAGGTAATTCTATTGAAAAGTGCCACCTTTGAAGTCATCGAATCACGAAACTTCGTTTCAAAAAGTTCCATTTCTTGAAGTATGGGTTCTTTTATTTGGGATACGATTTTCAATTTCGTCTGCTTGATTTATTGGAAGGAAACTAATGGCAATAAAAATAGGGAATTAAAGTTGTTTCTGGTTTCTATTGTTTCTATTGTTTCAGGTTGGCCTTTAGCGAACCTGAAACCTTGAAACATGAAACCCCTTAGGACTTATTTGCCAGCTGGCCACAGGCCGCATCTATATCCTTTCCGCGCGAACGACGAACGGTTACAACGATGCCGTTTCGTTCTAAGGTGCTCACATACCTATCAATTGCCGTGCTACTTGCTTGTTTAAACGCGCCATCGTCTATTGGGTTATATTCTATCAAGTTTACTTTTGAAGGTGCGAACCTGCAAAACTCCACCAGGGCATCTACATCGTTTTGAGTGTCGTTTATACCTTCCCAGACCACATATTCGTAAGTGATTCTACTTTTGGTTTTCCCGTACCAGTATTGCAGGGCCTCGCGCAAATCGGCTAAAGTGAAATTGGCATTAAACGGCATTATCGAGGTGCGTATTTCATCGATTGCGGAATGTAAGGATACTGCAAGTTTGAACTTCACCCCATCATCCGCCATTTTTTTTATCATTTTCGGTACGCCCGAGGTAGATACCGTAATACGTTTTGGCGACATGCCCAGCCCTTCCGGGGAGGTTATCTTATCGATGGCCTTCAATACATTGTTATAGTTCATTAAAGGTTCGCCCATGCCCATAAATACGATATTGCTCAAAGGTCGCTCAAAATACAGTCGGCTCTCGTTGTCGATCGCAACGACTTGATCATAAATCTCATCAGGGTTCAGGTTACGCATGCGTTTCAACCGAGCCGTGGCACAAAACTTACAATCGAGACTGCACCCCACCTGACTAGAAACACAGGCCGTAGTACGGGTCTTTGTCGGTATCAACACCGACTCAACGATCAAGTCGTCGTGCAAGCGAACCGCATTCTTAATGGTGCCATCTGCACTGCGCTGCATCTGATCCACCTTTATGTGGTTGATGACGAAGTTGGCCTCTAGCATATCACGGGTCGATTTCGACAAGTTGGTCATTCCATCAAAAGTATGTGCCGATTTCTGCCAAAGCCATTCATAGACCTGATTACCCCTAAAGGCTTGATCGCCCTGGGCCACAAAAAAATCACGCAATTGCTCCCTTGTGAGGGCTCTAATGTCCTTTTTTTGTATTGTTTTCATAGGTCTAGAAAAGAAAACCCCTCTTTAATGCAATAGAAAAAGAGGGATTTTTATACATATTGAAATCGCATTTTCGAAAGTCCGAAAATGACAATAAAACGATTATAAAATCAACATGGCATCGCCATATGAATAGAATTTATAGCCTTCTAAAATAGCTTCCTTATAGCACTTTTTCATTAAATCATGCCCCATAAAGGCCGATACCATCATCAACAAGGTAGATTTTGGCAAGTGAAAATTGGTCACCATAGCATTGGCGATGCTAAACTCGTGTGGCGGGAAGACAAATTTGTTCGTCCAACCATCAAAAGTATTCAGCATTTGATCAGAAGAAACTGCACTTTCCAACCCTCTCATGGCCGTTGTACCTACCGCACATATTCTTTTTTTCTTCCTTTTTGCATCATTCACGATTTCGGTAGCCCTTTCATCGATGATCAATTCTTCACTATCCATCTTGTGCTTAGAAAGATCTTCTACCTCAACAGGGTTAAAAGTACCCAAACCAACATGCAGGGTCAATTCAGCATACTTTATACCCTTTATTTCCAAACGCTTTAACAAATGCCGTGAAAAGTGGAGTCCGGCCGTTGGTGCGGCCACTGCACCTTCATGTTTGGCATAAATGGTCTGATAGCGCTCTTCATCTTCAGGTTCTACGTCTCTTTTAATATATTTCGGTAGCGGGGTCTCGCCCAACTCTCTAAGTTTTCTTCTAAAATCGGTATACGAGCCATCGTACAAAAAGCGAAGTGTTCGGCCTCTTGACGTAGTATTGTCGATTACTTCGGCTACTAGACTTTCATCATCACCAAAATAAAGCTTGTTACCAATACGTATTTTTCTAGCGGGGTCTACTAACACGTCCCAAAGGCGTTGTTCTTCGTTTAGTTCACGAAGTAAGAATACTTCGATCCGCGCACCCGTTTTTTCTTTATTACCATATAAACGTGCCGGAAATACTTTAGTATTGTTCAATACCATCACATCGCCTTCATCGAAATAATTGATAAGGTCTTTGAACATTTTGTGCTCAATTTTACCTGTTTCCCGATGTACGACCATCAATTTAGATTCATCTCTATTCTCGGCGGGGTGTTCTGCCAAAAGGTTCTCGGGGAGTTCAAAACTGAAATGTGATAATTTCATCCGTTTATATTTGGTTATATGTTTTTGCGGCTGCAAATATACGACGGTGGCATAGGGGATGTCAAGTAAATGAAGGATTAAATAAAATTATAATTCTTGAACCGAGAAATTCAGCTTTTTAAAATCGTTCCAAAAGTCGGGATAGGATTTTGACACTACCTCGGCATTGTTGATCGCAAACACCGTTTTCATTGCCAAGGGGCCAAAGGCCATTGCCATTCTATGATCATTGTACGTATCGATAACGACCTTGCCCTGCCCAATTTTAGATGGACGAAGCGTTAAGGCTTTACCGGTAACCGAAATAGCTGCGCCAAATTTCAAAAGTTCAGTTTTCATAGCCTCCAACCTATCGGTTTCCTTTATTTTTAAGGTATGTAGGCCGGTTAAATGGCAACCTATTGATAGCCCAAAGCAGGTAACTGCAATAGTCTGCGCAATATCTGGGGCATTCACAAGATCAAGGGTCAAGGTTTCAGGCTTCAAGTCGTCCTT
>JBATIN010000042.1:0-18953 GCA_049667765.1 Flavobacteriaceae bacterium | reverse complement strand
TCCCGCAGGCTTTCATTATTCAACCATTGAAGATTTATTCAAATTTTCAAAAGCACTACGCAACTATAAGCTACTAAAAAAGGAAACTACCGAGTTAATGTTCAAGCCCAAGGTAAAAGGGTATAATACCAATTTAGGTTATGGTATCGACATAGATTTGAGATATAACCAAACGATACAAGGCCACAGCGGTGGATGGTATGGGGTGCATAACGAGCTTATGGATTTTATGACCGATAATTACACCGTGATACTACTTTCAAACATCGACGATAATGGAAAAACAGGGGCCTCAATGGTAGCTGATTTTTTTAAAGAATTGATTGCTGATAAGCAACCCGAAAAATAATGTCCCGCTTTTTGCTAGTCTTTATTTAGCGGCCTTCTCGACGACCTATAACTTGCGACCAATAACACCACAATTGACAGTTTCACAACACACAGTCAAATGATTTTGCTATATTTCCATAAATATCGCTGAACTTCCCCCAGCGCGTCTTCGCGTGCAGCCAAAAAAACACCACTATGAAACAACACCTATTTCGCGTATTCCTTTTCCTGTTCTTCGTTAGTTCGGCAAGTATCGTTCAAGCCCAACTACAAAAGGGTGCACTCGTTAAAGGAAAAATACTTTCATCTGAAATTACGCCCGTAGAAAAACATCGGTACACCATAAATTTAGATAAAGACCAATTTGCATTTTTTAAGTTGGTGCAAAAAGGGGTGGATCTCAAAATCACGACCTATGATACCAAAGGCGAAAAAATGGAAGACTTTGACACGCCCAATGGAAAACATGGCCCTGAACTCTTTTCGTTGATCTCAAGTACCAAAGGCACCTACGCCATTGAAGTAGCCCCTTTTGATGAAAATGAACCGTCTGGCAAGTATGACATCACCCTTGAAATCCAAAGACCCAAAGCAACCTTGCCGAACGAACAGGTAGATGAAGTTTTTGCCCCTTGGGACACGAATGATACGCCTGGTGCCGCAGTGGCCATCGTTAAAGATGGCGCTATTGTCTACAAAAAAGGGTATGGTCTGGCCAATTTGGAATATGACATCCCCATAACGCCTGCTTCCATTTTTCATATTGCATCGGTTTCAAAACAGTTTACGGTGTTCTCTATTCTGCTTTTGGAAAAACAAGGGCAACTAAGTTTAGACGATGATATTCGAAAATACATTCCTGAAGTCCCTGATTTTGGCAAAACCATTACCCTACGGCACTTGGCTTCCCACACCAGCGGATTAAGGGACCAATGGGAATTATTGTTGATGGCCGGTTGGCGTATGGATGATATTATTACCAAAGAACACATTTTAAAAATGGTCAGTAGACAAAAAGAATTGAATTTTAATCCCGGTGATGAATTTGCGTATTGCAATACCGGTTTTACCCTTTTGGCGGAAGTCGTGGCCAGGGTATCCGAAAGGTCGTTTGCCGAATTTACCAAGGCGAACATTTTCGAACCGCTGAAAATGAACACTACCCTTTTTTATGATGATCATGAAAAAATTGTAAAAAATAGAACCTACTCGTATCATACAGACAGCACAGGCTATAAAAAAAGCGTATTGAACTATGCCAATGTGGGGGCTACCAGCCTATTTACGACCGTTGAAGATCTAAGCCAGTGGGCCTTGAATTTTTCCGATCCTAAAATTGGTGACGCAAACATTATCACTAAAATGAACACGGTTACCGTGCTGAATAATGGAAAGTCGATCGGTGGGGCACTGGGTCAATTTGTGGGCACCTATAAAGGGTTGAAGGAAATACAGCACGGGGGTGCCGATGCAGGATACCGTTCTTATTTTACACGTTTTCCTGATGAAAATTTTTCGGTCATCGTGTTCAGTAATTCGGGAGAATTCAGTTCAGGAGCTATGGCCCATAAAGTAGTGGACATTTATCTGAAGGATAAAATCAAACCGGAGGAAAACGCTGTAGCGCAAGAAAAAACTACGGAAACCATTACGGTTGATCCAAAGGTATTAAACAGCTATTTGGGAGACTTTGAGCTGCAACCGGGTTTTATCATTAGCATAACGGAAAGCAACGGTAAATTATCGGCCAAAGCTACAGGCCAATCCGTGGTGCCCCTAATTCCATTATCCGCTACCGAATTTGAAGTTGGAGGTGTTGAAGCCAAAATAGAATTTATACCCAATGGAGGCGAGAATATTAAATTATTCAAGCTGCATCAAGGCGGTCAAATCATGGATGCCCCAAGACTGACGCCATTTGATAAGTCGTCGGTCAACCTAGCCGATTACTCCGGAAATTATTATAGTGAAGAATTAGCAACTACCTACCATTTTACCGTTGGCGAAGGTAAATTAATTGCACAACATAGTCGATTGAGCGACTTTGATTTGAATCCGGCCAAGGAAGATATGTTTTCTACTAACAATGGGACTTTTGGACAAGTTGAATTTATACGCGACGCGAATGCTGTCGTAACAGGGTTTAAAGTTACCAATGGCCGTGTTAGAAATCTATATTTTAAAAAGATGGATTAGAGTTCCGGGGGGGCAATGCGTTCTTCTCCCCGCTTCCGTGGGTCTAAGCCCATGGCCTACCTAACCCAATTTTGCTCGGCCCGCTACAGGGCTACTCCAGCACGGCATTCAAGCGGATCCACAATTCATTGTCGAAACTCGAAGGGCCGGCAGAGGCGTCGCCCGTGTCATCGCCCATACGAACCACGACCAGGTTTTGACTGGGCACGATATGCAGTTTTTGGTCGTTCTTTCCTAAGCCCGCATAGAGATCATCAGGCGCATCGGGCATAAGTTCGTTCTGAAATACCGTTTGTAAGGTCGGCAGCATGGCACTTTCCTTTCCGTTAAGCCACCACAGGTAGCCATACGATTTATTCAGGTCTTGAGAGGTGTTTTTCATGGCGTTCAAATAGACGGTATCGCCTAAAATGACCTCTTGGTCCCAAACGCCATTATTGAGGTTCAACAAGCCGAAGCGGGCCATACTTCGGGCCGTACTCCAGTACACGTTATTTTCGCCATTGGTGGAAAGCCATTGCCCCGTCATGCCGATTTTGTCTTTCAGTTTGCTGTCAAAATAAGTCTCATAATCGCTTTGTACCGCATCGGAAACCACGTCTTGGATCAGTGTATAGGGCGCGTTATGATAGGCCCATCGCGTGCCTGCATCGGCTAAGTAGGTCAGACAGTCGGGCGTTTTACAATCGCCTTGGGTATCGTCTAGACCCGAGGTCATGGTGAGTTGGTGCCTAACCGTGATCAGGTCTTCTTTTTCGGTGGGAAGGCTGGTCCAACCCGTTCCTAAATAATCCGAGGTTTTATCGGTCAAGGCGAGATGGCCTTCTTCCAAAGCAATGCCCGTGGTAAAGGCCGTGAGTGTTTTTCCTGCAGAGGCCCAATACCAGGGCGTATCTTGATCATGGTCGGCGGCATACCATTCCAAGGCAATCTTGCCGTTTTTTAACACGACAAAGCCTTTGGTGTCCTTTTCTTCCAAGAACGCATATAGGGCCTGTATGGCAGCTGCATCCCACCCTAATTCTGAACTGGAAATGGTTTCCCACGTCGTACCTACGACAGGTGGAAAATAGAGCTTGGTTTCCTCGTCGGGCGTTGTAATTTCCGTGATGGGTTCATCGGAAGAACAGTTGATCAAAAAACCCCCTAAAAACAGCAACAAAAGCAATTTAGATTTTGGCATCGGTATGTATTTTTCTAGTTAGACGTAAAATAAGGGCTAAGGTTTAACGCAAAAAAGAATGAAATCGTGTGCCAAAAAGGAAGTGATGAAAACCCAAGTTCGGGTTACGGAGTGATTATGCCAGGCGGTGACCCGTGGTGTAGCGAGCCCAATAATTAAAAAAAACAAAGCCTAACCGTGCGGCCGTCCATGGGTTCACTTGGGGCAGGCTTCGTGTTGAAGCTTTGTAACATTCGTAAATCTTAGGTGCGGTCTCCTTCCGCGATCAGCACGGTCTTCAGATCCACGAAACACTCCACATTGTTATGCTGCCATAAAAAAGAGGCCGGCAATAAAGGGTTACTATTTTGGATCAACAGGGCTTTTACGACGTTTTCTTTTCCTTCCCCCGTAATCAAAAGGATGATCTTCTTGGCGTTTAAGATATCCGCCATACCCACGGTCAACCCGTAAGTCGGTTTGTTCAAAAGCGAATCGACCATTTCATGGGCTTGTGAGGCCTGTGAAAGTTCGGCGACGTGACATTGGGGCTTCAGGTTTTCGGCAGGTTCGTTAAACGCGAGGTGTCCGTTTTTTCCCAAACCTAAAATACAAACCTCAAGTGTGCCTATGGCATCTATATTCTTTTGTATGCGTTCGCACTCCAGCTGCGGATCATCGGGGTTGCTTTTGAAGGCGATATACCGCTTTGGTGGAATTTCCAAAGGTTTTAGAATCCGCTCTTGAATAAAGGTTTCACACGAATTTGGTGCATCCATAGGTATGCCGCCCCACTCGTCCAGTTTTACTACGCCTACTTTTTGAAATAATTTTGGAGTTTTATGATACGCGTCTACCAAAAGTGCATACACTTTCTTGGGAGAGTTGCCAGTCGCCACCCCAAGCCAGCTGTCCCGTTTTTCATCGAGTTCTGCAACGATGGACTTCGAAGCCATTTGGCTCATTTCGTCAAAATCGGAACAATAACGTATGTTCATCAGCGAATCCCTTATGTCCTAAAAAAATTACTTTTTTATCGCCCATACACCCCCTATATACGCCATGGGAATATACGCACCAAGAATATCAAGCGCGGTAAACCACATAGGCCCTGACAGCATATAATTATTAATGGCGCCCCCGATCAAAAAGAAAACCCCGATCAATAGCGCCATGGTCATTTTTCGGGTGGCGGCAATTTTGGCCGCTACAAAGGCCCCGACCAAAGTACCCAGGGCATGGGCCAAAAAGGGCATGATAAAATGTTTGGGCTCGAACAAGTGAATGGTCGCTTTTAAGCCTTCCATAGTGGTGACGTCGCCCCCTTCCGGCGGCGGAATTACGGAACCGCTGATCATAACGATGCCCATATTAACGATACTTCCGATGATGAGTCCGGCGACAACGGCCAAGATATTTTTTACAGTTGCATTCATAGTGGTTGGTTTTTGTTGGTTATTATAAATTGAATAGTGCTAGCAAAGTTCTATTAACTAAGATAGCAATCAACTACAATTTACTCTATTTTATTGAAAATCCGCTAACTATGAATCCCACCATCCTTATCGCGAAGACGCATGGGCTCTTTAACACGTACTACGGATAGAATTTCAGCAAGAATGGCCACGGCGATTTCCTGGGGGGTTTCTCCGCCAATATTGAGTCCGGCCGGACCGTATACATGATCAAAAAAGGTATCGTCGATATCGGGACAGTGTTCCACAAATTCGTTCAACAATTTTTCACGGCGCTTGTTGGGGCCCAGAAGTCCCAAATAAATCATGGCACAATTTTTCAATGCGATCAGAAACTGTAGGTCTTTCACATAACTGTGGGTCATTAAAATAACAGCCGTTTGCTGATCGATTTTGGTCACGTCCAGATCATCGGCCACCACGCCTTGTAATTCGTTGGCCCCGGGGAAATCGGCCAGACTTTTTGCTTCCGTTGGGTGCGCAATGACGCTTACCTCCCACCCCATAATACTGGCAAAAGAACAAAGTTGCACGGCATCATGTTCGGCGCCGACAATGATCAATTTAAAACAAGGCACTAGTTTTTGTTGCAATTTTTTTAGGTCAACATCTAGCTTCGCTTCGGCATTTACTGGGAAGTTTTGTCCCATCAGAACCAGTTCACTGCCAAAGCCAGCATGTTGGGCCACTTCTTTGGTGTAGTAGGAATTTACCTGAAGCTGCGTGCGAGCTAGGATGGTTTCGTCAAACGCCTTCAAGGTGTCCAATGCAGGAGAAAAGGGTTCGATCAGAATATACAGGATTCCCTCACAGCCTAAGCGATAGCGGCCATCATAGGTCATGATTTTTGGCACGCCCTCGGTAAAAACGCAAGCTGCTTGCCGCACAACCTCTTTCTCGACACAACCGCCACTGACGGCGCCGATCATTTGCCCGTTCTCTAAAATCAACATGCGCACCCCGGGCCTGCGGTAGGAAGAACCATCAAGGGCGACCACCGTTGCCAAAACACTTTTCAGGCCTTGTTCCTTGCCCTGTACATAGGCTCGTATTATCTGTTTTAATTCGTGGGTCATCTATTTTAACGCCATACTACGGCAAGATTGGTTATCTTAGCATAGGCCATACAAGATAGTAAATTCGAAGATTTTTATGACGGATTCTTTTCACAGAACGATAGACTATGTGCGGATTGCGGTAACCGATCGCTGCAATCTCAGGTGCTTTTATTGTATGCCGGCCGAAGGTATTCGCTATGAGCCCAAGTCGCACTTGCTTAGTTTTGAGGAGATTACACGTTTGCTTCGGGTTTTGGGCAATTTAGGTTTCAACAAAGTACGGTTTACCGGTGGCGAGCCATTTTTGCGAAAAGATTTTATACGGTTGTTGGAAAGCACTGCAGGACTGAAGGATTACAAATCCATCCACATTACCTCTAACGGAACCTTATTGCAGCGGCACATTCCAAAATTGAAAGCCCTGGGCATTTCCAAAATCAACCTCAGCATCGATTCCTTGGATCACGAGCGTTTTCATAAAATTACCCGAAGGAATGATTTTGAAAAAGTCATTGAAACCTTTCACATGCTGATCAAAGACGGATTCAAAGTCAAGCTCAATGCCGTGGTTATGCATGGAATCAACACCCAAGATATTGTTCCCTTGGCGGAATTGGCAAAAGAGCATCCGGTGGATGTACGATTTATTGAGGAAATGCCATTTAACGGAGGATACAAGGAAAACACCCAAATGTACAGCGCGAAAAACATTCTTCGTGATCTGCGGGAGCACTATCCTGACCTTGCCGAACTAAAAGCAAAACATGGCGATACGGCCACCCTGTTTCAAGTCCCTGGATATCAAGGAAATATTGGTGTGATCGCCGCTTTTTCAAGAACTTTTTGCAACACCTGTAATCGACTTCGTATCTCCTCAAAAGGTGATATTAAAACCTGTCTCTACGACGGCGGCGTATTCAATATCAGGGATTTTATGCGTTCGGGCGTAACTGATGAAGCACTGGGACTAAAGTTTCAAGAGCTCATCAAACAAAAACCCAAAGACGGCTTCGAAGCGGAAAAAATGCAGCAGAAAACATCGAATCTAAAGGATAGTATGAGTGTGATTGGCGGGTAGGCGCCATTCGCTATACGCAGAACGCCATGCGCTACACGCTCTAAAAAGACTATTTCAATTTTACACATCGCAATAAACCCTTAAATTGCAACTGCAAAAGACCAAAAACGAACAACGCACAGCACCGCGAATAGCTTGTAGCGAAAAGCGTACAGCGATTAGCGAGAAGCGAGAAGCCAATGACAACATACCAACAAGCCCTTGACATCATCGCTCATCACAAAAGCGACTTCCCTACAGTTTCCAGACCTTTGGAAGCCTGTACAGACGCTTATTTGGCAGAAGATTTATTGGCGGATCGCGACTTCCCCCCATTTGATCGGGTCACTATGGATGGTATTGCCATCCAATATTCCGCTTTTGAAAAGGGGCAACGGGAGTTTAAAATTGAAGCGATTGCCCCAGCGGGTACGGCGCAAAAAACTTTGGAACATCCTGAAAACTGTGTTGAAATAATGACCGGTGCCGTCATGCCGTTCGGTGCGGATACCGTTATTCGCTATGAGGATATCACAATTAAAAACGGAGGGGCAACCATCAACCTCGATTCCTTGAAACACAAGCAGAATGTTCATTTTAAAGGCATTGACCAAAAAAAGGGAAGCTGCATCGTTAAAAAAGGGAAGCAACTTTCAAGTGCCGAGATCAATATTGCTGCAAGTATTGGTAAGACCGATTTAAAAGTAACTCAACTGCCTAAAACCGTAATCATTTCTACCGGCGACGAGTTGGTGCCTGTCTCAGAAACTCCCGAATTACATCAAATTCGGCGTTCGAATAGTTATGGAATAAAGAATACCCTAAGCGAATGGGGAATTCAAGCCAACCTCGAGCATCTACCCGATAACAAGGCCAAAATGTCGGTTCGTATAGCTGAACTTTTGAAGGCCTATGAAGTGTTGATTTTTACGGGAGGCGTTTCAAAAGGCAAATTTGATTACCTGCCCGAAGTGTTAGAAGAACTAAAGGTTCAAAAGCACTTCCACAAAATTCAGCAACGCCCGGGAAAACCTTTTTGGTTCGGCACCCGTGCGAACAAGAACATCATTTTCGCCCTGCCCGGAAATCCTGTCTCCTCATTTGTATGTGCCGCAGTCTACATTCGGTTTTGGTTGAAGAAATCATTGAATCTAGCACCAAAAACCGTGTATGCGGAGTTGAAAAACGACGTTATTTTCGAACCTGATCTGGTATATTTCTTAGAAGCCAAACTAGCAAGTCGAGCCGATGGAAAACTAGTGGCAGACCCTGTAAAAGGTAATGGTTCTGGCGATTTTGCCAATCTCGTACATGCCGATGGATTTATAATTTTACCACAGGGCAAATCTAAATTTCTAAAGGGAGAAGCCTATCCCTTTATCCCATATCGGTCCATTTTTTAATACGGCAGTAGAAAGTATAATTTTGTTATTTTTCGTCCAAAATTTTGTGTGAACCGTCACAGGTAGGATATTTTTTCGACAGGCCGCAAACACAGTCATGAAAGCCTTTACCATCGAGAATTCTGGGGGTATAACTCTCAATTCTTGACGCCCTGGTCTTCGCTTGTTTTGCTGCGGAAAAATAGAGCAGATAGCCTTTTTGCCTACCCGGCGTCAAGTCCTCGAAAGCCGCTTTAAAGCTGGCGTCTATATCAAACTTTTTTTGTAATTCTTCGGGAATCTCATAGTCCGAAGTCTTTTTGAGCTTCACTTTTAAACCAGCCTTTTCCACTTCAACGGCTTCAAAAATATAGGCTTTTAAGGTTGCCTCCATTTCAACAATTTCTTGAACCTTCGTAAATCGGATCAGGCGACCCGATTGTGTGTTTTCCCCGGGGGATTCTAGAATATCCTCCGTATCCTTTAAAAGTGAACCCTTAAAAAACATGAGCGCACAGTAGTCCTTGAAACCTCCAATAATAGCGATATTTTTACCTTGATACGAATAGCAAGGTTGCCGCCATTTGAATTCTTCCGTCAGCTGGCAATCGAGAACGATTCTTCTCAATTGTTCGTATGCTTGCTGCCAGTTTTGGGCTTTTTCTATGAAGTCGTCTACTTTGGGGTGCATAATTGCTTTATTTAAATTTTACAAAATAAAGTCAGAACAATTTATGATTTAAAAAGCTATTTGCATCCCATTAACCAACAAAACCCGCACTCCCACAAATAGCACCAATATCGCAGTAATCACTTTGATACTCTTTCCCGTAAATTTACTAAGACTGATGCGAACACCTAATTGGCCTCCTATCAATACGGCAAGCATTAAACCAATGGCCTCGCGCCATGGGAGTTCAAAAGTGCCATTACTGATATATCCGCCAAGACTTGAAACGGAATTGACCAAAATAAAGAAACTGGCGAGCGCTGCAATTTTTATAGATTTATCCCACCGCATATGATTGAGAACAGGAGCAAGAAAAATTCCGCCGCCAATACCGACCAAACCTGAGAGCAAACCGATGGCACCTCCCAAGACATAGGTCATATAAGGTGGATAGTTGGCACTTATTTCTTCCGATTTTGTAGTTACGAACGTCTGATAAATCAAAGCCAAAGCTGAAATAATCAGGGCCGACCCGAGAATGATAAAAAAGATATTCTCTTTCAGCCGAAAGGAGGATCCAATAAATGCCAGTGGAATACTGGTAATTATGAAAGGAAGAAATTTTTTAAAATCTAGATGACCGTTCTTGAAGTACAGATAGCAACTACCCGAAACCACTACCAAATTACAGATCAAGGCAGTGCTTCTGATGGCAAAAAAACTGGCAAAGACCAAGGTCAGCAAAGCCAGGTAGCTAGATCCCCCGCCAAAGCCTACCGAGGAATATAAGGTGGCGATCACAAAGAAGCCAAGCATCAATAATAAAAGTTCAGGAACGGTCAGGAGCATTCGGCAAGATACTGGTTAATGCCACCTAAGATATGATAAATGCATGCTTCTGAATGTGCTTCCTGCAATTTTTTAAGCGCAGCTTCACTACGCTGACCTGATTGACAGATCAGATAAACAGGACTGCCAAAATCGATTTTCGACAGATTGGACGCTAAACTATCTAAAGGAATGTTTATAGTTTTGGGTAAGTGATAATTTTCAAATTCATCTGTTGTGCGCACATCGATCAATTGCAAGGTTTCTGAATCTGACATCAAATCTTGTAATTCGGCTACTGTGATAGTCGGCACAACTTGGCAAGGGTCGTTCCATTCGTAAAAATCTTGAAGCCTATCGATTTTCAAATTCTCCGGTTGAAGTTGGAATTTTATTTTTTGTTGGGTTTGATCTAGTCCGTTGAACAACATCAATTTTCCTGCAAGTACTTCTCCTATTCCGGTGATGACCTTGATGGTTTCCAAAGCCTGAAAATTTCCAATGATTCCGGGAATGATCCCTAAAACGCCATGTTCATTGCAATTGGGCACTTCATCTTCTTTTGGCATTAATGGAAACAGACATCTGTAGGTCGGACCTCCTTCAAAATTAAACACACTTACCTGCCCTTCATAGCCATGCAAGGCTCCGTACACAAAAGGTTTTTTTAGAATAACACAGGCATCATTGACCAAATAGCGGGTCGGAAAATTATCGGAAGTATCAACTACTATATCATAATCTCCAATAATTTCAAGGGCGTTTTCTACGGATAAAAAAGTCTCGTACCCCACAAGCACCGTCTCCGAGTTTTGAGCCTTTAATTTCTTGATGGCCAACGAAACTTTCGATTGCCCGACCTCAGCTTCGGTGTACAACACTTGACGATGTAGATTCGAGAGTGAAATAACATCATTATCCACCACCCCAATTTTACCAACACCCATGGCGTTGAGATAGGTCAAAACAGGCACGCCCAAACCTCCGGCCCCGATGACCAACACTTTGGCAGTAGCTAGTTTTTGCTGCCCTTCGGGACCGAAGCCTTTTAGGATGGTTTGTCTGTTGTAGCGTTGTTCGTTCAAATTATTTTTTTTTTTTTGTCCAGCTCCTCCCTTTAGAAAAAGGGAGGTGGGCCAAGCGTAAGCTTGGGTCGGAGGGTTTGAAAACCCAAGCCTTGGCAGCAAAACCCCATGCCGGAAAGGTGCTTGAGCTAGTTTGCGGGTCAAACCCTCCGTCCAACAAGTTGGACACCTCCCTTTTTCTCTAATCGACCTCGGCCAATTTCTTCAATGCCTCTTTATACTCCTCCTCAGAATTAGCATTGAGGAGAATATTTTCATTGCTTGGAAATACCAACTCGGTATCATGGTTTATTAAATATTTTCTTGGGCAAGTGCCGTTGCCTTTTTCTAAATAGCTAATTGAATTCTTCAGTGCATGGGGCTCCCAAATGGCACACAAAGGCTCTGGTAAGGGGTTTTCTTTTAATGCAAATGCTGTGGCTTCCCGGTTTGGGTTTCGGGCTGCGATTAATTCCTTCAAGGCTTCCATGTCTATTAACGGGAGGTCACAGGCCAAAACCAACCATGCTACTTCAGGGTATTGCTTATGGGCGGACAAGAGTCCGTTATATGGGCCTTTGAACTCGTTCAGATCAACAATCGTCTTCATTTCAGAAGGTAATTCTGCTCGCTGCTCTTCGCGTAGGCTGATAAAGGTTTTTTCACAAACTTGACTCAATAATCCATACAGATATTCGCGTTGCGGAATGCCATGATAAGCTATCAACCCCTTATCCGTACCCATACGGGTGCTTTTTCCTCCGGACAACACTAGTCCGTATAGTTTAGCGGTTGAAGTCATTTTTGCCTCCTGTTTTTTGTTGTAAACGAATATCTGAAATCGTAATGTCATGGCTCAAGGCCTTGCACATATCGTAAATGGTCAATGCTGCGACGGATACCCCTGTTAAGGCCTCCATTTCTATACCTGTCCGCTCATTGCATTTTACGTTACATATAATTTCTAGGGAGTTCGCCCTTGGCTCAATGTCCAATTTTATTTTGGATAGGTTCAATTGGTGGCATAAGGGGATGAGCTCCGCCGTTTTTTTAACGGCTTGAATTCCGGCGATGATCGCGGTTTGAATGATGCTTCCCTTTTTTCCTAAAAACTCGTCGGCAGCTAACTTGGCATAAACATCCGGAGGAAAAACTACTTTTCCGGAAGCAGTTGCTGTTCTAACCGATGTACTTTTATCTGATACATCTACCATAGCAGCTTTGCCTGATTCGTCTAGGTGTGAGAGTTGTTTTTCCATTGCTGAAAGATACTGAAATTAGCTTAAAAGGATGAGATTACGCTTCTCAATTAGACACTTCGATTTTTAACCTTACTTTAAGGATCATTTTTTGTAATATTGAACTTACGTCAAAAATTGGACCTTATGAAATTTAAATTTTTACTCAGCTTTTTTGCCACCTTTCTTATATGTAGTGGGCTTTTTAGTCAAATGAAAAAAATCACTTCGGTAGAAGGCATTACTGAATACCAAATGGAAAACGGTTTAAAAGTGCTCCTTTTTCCTGACAATTCAGCACAAACAATAACAGTGAACATTACCTATTTGGTAGGGTCAAGACACGAGGGTTATGGAGAAAAAGGGATGGCCCACCTCTTAGAGCATATGGTGTTCAAGGGTACGCCCAATCACCCTGATATTCCAAAAGAACTTAGTTCACATGGTGCCCGCCCAAACGGAACCACCTATTTCGACCGCACCAATTATTTTGAAACATTCAATGCCACCGATGAAAATCTCGATTGGGCCTTGGACCTAGAGGCAGACAGAATGGTAAATTCCTACATTGCCAAAAAAGACCTAGAATCGGAGTTCAGCGTCGTGCGAAACGAATTTGAGGCCGGTGAAAACAGCCCCACACGGGTATTGATGCAAAAAGTAATAGATGCCGCCTATCTTTGGCACAATTACGGCAATTCTACCATTGGTAACCGATCGGATATAGAACGGGTGCCCATTGAGAACCTTCAGGTTTTCTACAAGAAATTCTACCGTCCTGACAATGCGGTATTAATGGTTACCGGAAAGTTCGAAGAAGAAAAGACCTTAAAGCTGATCGAAGAAAAATTCGGAAAAATTGCAAAACCGGAAACCCCGATTCGCGATTCTTTTACCGAAGAGCCTGCCCAAGATGGTGAAAAAACAGTAGCCGTAAGCCGTGTAGGAGACCTACAGTTGGTAACCGCCCTTTATCATACCCCTAGTGGCTCAGATGAAGATTATGCGGCAATGGCACTTGTAGAAAACGTACTGACCGATGAGCCCTCTGGCCGACTATATAAAGCCTTGGTCGAATCACAAAAAGCATCCTCAATTTGGTCGTATGCCCCGTTTACCAAAGAACCAGGGTTTTTGTACATGAATGTCGAAGTACCTTCGGATAAAAATGCAGATGATGTGTTTGAAGTACTGCGTACCTCTTTGGACGATCTGAAGAACCACCCGATAACACAGGAAGAATTGGATAGGGCTAAATTGAATATCGCCAAACAAATTGATGAGGTCAATAGAAACTCGGCCTACCTAGGTACTTATATGAGCGAGTTTATAGGGGCCGGTGACTGGCGCTTATCCTTTATCTACAGAGATTGGGTAGAAAAAATGACCTTGGAAAAGGTGAATGCCGCAATGACCAAATATTTGATACCGACCAACCGTACCATGGGTCGGTTCTATCCTACACCAACCCCCGAGCGTGTTTCGATCGGGCATACCGAAAATTTACAGGACATGGTAAGCGATTATAAAGGACGAGAATCGCTGGGTACCGGGGAAGCATTTGATGTTGCCTATGATGCGATACAGGGCAAGCTTGACAGCGGTACTTTGAACAATGGGGTAAATTATGGGTTCATAGAAAAGAAAAACCGTGGCAATACCGTGATATTAAGTTTCAGCGGGCGCAACGGAAATGTGGAGACCCTTATGAATAAAGGGGAGCTGCCTTCCTTTACCGCTAAAATGTTGAACAAAGGCACTACCACCAGAAACCGACAACAGATAGAGGACGAACTGGCAAAGCTTAAATCCTCATTAAGTTTTAGGGGAAGCAATGGAAATATCTACGCCAACCTTGACACTACGGAAGAACATCTTATGCCCAGCTTGGCCTTGATGGCCGATATGTTGAAAAATCCTGTATTCGAGGCCTCCGAACTGGAAAAGTTGAAGACCGAAGAATTGGCAAGTTTAGAGAGTTATAAGAACGAGCCTCAATTTATTGCTTCTCAAAAAGCGGCAGAAATCAATAACAGCTACCCTAAAGGGCATCCAAATTATGTAATGTCGGTAGAAGAACAAGTAGCAGCCATAAAAAGTGTTTCCGTCGAAGACATAAAAAAATTCTATACCGAATTCTACGGCTTGGGCAAATCGATTTTAGTCGGCGTCGGCAATGTAAAATCAGACGAGGTCAAAGCTTTTATTGAAAAAGAGTTCGGTGGTTTTGAGAGCAAACACAAGTATGAGCAGATCGCAAATCCGTACAAACCCAACAAGGAAGTTAATGAAGATGTACTAACCCCCGACAAGCAAAATGCGATGACCATGGGCAACCTTAGCATTAAAATGAGTCAGAACAGTGATGATTATGCGGCCATGGAAATTGCGTCGGAAATACTCGGTGGCGGGTTTTTAAATTCTAGGATTGCAGACCGATTGCGTCAGAAAGATGGGGTTAGTTACGGAGCCGGAGCTGGTTTTCAGGGTGATGGCAGTACCACCGATGAAAATTCTGGCATGTACCTGTACGCTATTTACGCGCCTGCGAACTATGACAAGGTTCAGCTGGGCTTTAAAGAAGAGCTTGAACGCTATATTAAAGATGGGATAACCGAAGAAGAATTGACCAATGCCGTTAATGGTTGGGTACAAGCCCAGAATGTCGCCCGGGCCAAGGACAATGAAATATCGACCTTGATCAATAATAACATTTATTACGATCGTGACCTGAACTTTCAAAAAGCCATTGAAGACAAAATCACCAAATTAACCGTGGCCGATGTAAATGCCGCCATCAAAAAATACATAAAACCATTTGAGAAATGGACGGTAGTAAATGCTGGCGATTTTAAGAAGGAGTAAATAAAATATACACTAGAACAAAACCCGAAGTCAATCTATTGCTTCGGGTTTTTTATGATGACCTATCGTACTGGTAAGGACGTTTATTCTAATCGGCACTATCAATCAACTTTTTTCACTTCGTACCTCCAACTTCGTACCTCGTACTTTAACTTTATGGATGTGCAGAAACCCAAACCGTTTTGTTTTCGAACACTTCCTTTTTCCAAATGGGAACAGTTTGTTTTAAGGTATCGATTAAATAGCGGCAGGCTTCAAAACAGGCATCTCGATGTGCCGAAGATGCACCGACCACCACAACGGGCTCCTCCACTTTTTTTAGTCCTATTGCATGACGGATAATCACTTTGTTCAAATTCCATGTTGCCATGGCCTCCGAAGCGATTTTATCCATCTCTTTTAAGGCCATTTTCTTATAGGTTTCAAACTCTAAGGAAACCACTGTTTCGCCTTTTGTGAATTCTCTAACGGTGCCCACAAAAACACAAATGCCACCACTTTGAGAATGTGACAGCTGTGAAAACACTTGTGAAGCATCTATTGTATCGACTATTTCTATAATCTTATTTTCCATTATCCGCCGCTTACTGGGGGAATGATGGCTATTTCATCATTCGTGTTTAACGCTACATTGTCCAACGCATACTCGCTATTCACAGCGACCGCAAAAGAAGAAAGCTTCCCGAAACCGGGAAACTTCCGTATCATAAATTCTTTAAGTTCTTGAACTGAATTGGGTAGTGTTTCTTCCCTCGAAATTTGGATTTCCGACTGCCCTACAATATCCTTTGCAATTCCAAACAATAATACATCCATAGGCAATTATCCGAGGATAGGTTTTGAGTTCATGTTATTAATAAAAGGCTGCTTGTAAATGCGATTGCCAGTAGCTTTCTTTAACGCAATAGCAACGGCTGCTCCAGCAGGAGGCAATGCCGGTTCACCCAATCCGGTCGGACTAAGGGTGTTTTCTACAAAATGGGTTTCCACGATCGGGGTTTCATTCATACGGATCAATCGGTACGAATCATAATTGCTGCTCTTGGGTTTTCCACCTTCAAAAACAAAATCCCCGTACATGGAGTGGCCCATGCCATCGATCGCACCACCTTCAACTTGGTTTAAAGCGCCCAAGGGATTGACTACAATACCGCAATCGACCGCCACAGTAATCTTTTTGACTACTGGTTGGTTGCCTTCCATAACCACATCGGCTACTTCGGCAACATGTGAGTTATGGCAATAATATGCACAGATTCCTTGGAATACGCCATTCTTGGCATTACCGTAGCCCGATTTTTCAGCCACTAATTTTAAAACATCTTGCAAACGCTCAGCTGAATATTGAATTCTATCATCGGTTGTTCCCTTTACTTTTTCCAAAAGATCTAAGCGAAACTTCACCGGGTCTTTTTCTAGTACCTCTGCCAACTCGTCAATAAAACTTTGCTCGGCATAGGAAAGGAAATTCGTATAAGGTGCGCGCCATGCACCAGTTGTGATATTACTATCATATTTGGCGACATCAACTTGGTAGTTCTCTATTGCACCTGCAGGAAAGAAGTTTGGTATAAGTCCGTACATATTGTCATTTACAGACGCCTCTTTTAAGTGATAACCTGTCAGTTCTCCATTCTTAATAGATGCCGCAATTCGATATTTAATAGCCGGACGATAAACACCCGTAGTCATATCATCTTCCCGCGTGGAAACCATTTTTACCGGCTTTCTGATCTTATCGGATATCTCGGCAGCTTCGTAAACAAAATCGCCATATAACCGTCTACCGAAACCACCGCCCATTCGGGTCATTTCCAGTTTTATATCTTTTTCATCACGCCCTAATATTGCGGCTACCGTTGCGGCAGCATCCGCAGGGGTTTGTACAGGGCCTACAAGATGAATTTTTGAGTCGGTCACGTCGGCGAAGTAATTCATGGGTTCCATACAATTATGCGGTAAGAACGGAGATTCATAGGTGCGCTCCAATACCTTGTCTGCTTGGGCGAAGGCTTTTTTAACATCGCCATCAGCTCTGAGGGTATTGAATTCTTTACCATCTAATAGCCCCAACAAAGCCTTATCATGTACTTCGGTACTCTCTAAAGGCGAACCTTCACTCCACGTTGCTTTTATCGCTTTTTTAGCTTTAATGGCAGACCAGGTATTATTAGCAATTACCACTACTTTCTCACTTGCCGCCAGTTTTCTGTCCGCTGTCCAGTTGACCTCGCCTTTATCTAAATAGCTTTTTAATTTATCGCCAATTTTTATGATATCGATAACCCCTGGCATCGCTTTAGCTTCGGTAGCATCAAAAGATTCCAATTGCTGACCGAAAGCCGGAGGTCTTAAAACGGAGGCATACACCATGCCTTCCACTTTATAATCCAACCCAAAAAGTGGTTTTCCGGTAATGATCTTATCAATATCTACATTACCAATCGCAGTACCTATTATGGTATAATCTTTAGGATCTTTCAACCTTACTTTTCCTGCAGCTTTTTGGGCAGCCTCATCTTTAAATTCAGGATTTTCCGATTTTGATTCGTCGGTTTCATTTCCTTCGGATTCGGGAATCTGCAGTAATGCGGCCTCTTTGACCACATCGCCATAACCTAAGGTTTCTCCTTTGGCATTCGTAATTATTCCTTGCTTTGCGGAACATTCCGAAGCGTCTACGCCCCATTTTGCCGCTGCGGCATTTACCAATAACTGCCTTGCCGTGGCACCCGTTTGGCGTAAGGCATCCCAACCGAAACGTATCGATTGGCTACCGCCGGCCACTTGGCGTGTATAGTTTTGGGTATCTAAAACACCCTGTACCACGTTTACATTTTTCCAAGGCACATCAAGTTCCTCGGCAATGATCATGGGCATAGAAGTTTTTACCCCCTGCCCTATTTCGGGATTGGGTGAAAATAAAGTAACCATGCCCTCATCGGAAATCTTAATGAACGCATTGAAATCATTATAGTTCAGTTTTGCAATGTCAACGGGCATTTTTACATTGTCTTTACAAGCGGTAAAGAAATTGAACCCGATGAGCATACCGCCACTGGCGAGCGAGGAAGTTCGTAAAAAAGACCTTCTGCTAAATTTCGTTGATATTATAGTAGACATAGTGTTCGAGTTTTAGGTTAGGCCATTTTGTTTTCAGCAGCTTTCGCGACAGCACGTTCAATACGGTTGTATGATGCACAACGGCAGATATTGCCGTTCATGGCATTCCGAATTTCCTCATTTGAGGGGTTCGGATTCTTCTTTAAAAATGCAGAAGCCGTCATAATCTGTCCCGCTTGGCAATAGCCACATTGCGGCACGTCGATTTCTTTCCAGGCTACTTGAACGGGGTGTGAACCATCTTCCGAAAGTCCTTCAATAGTCGTGATTTCTTTTCCGTCCAATTGCGAAACTTGCAATTGACAGCTTCGTGTCGCAGTGCCGTCAATATGCACGGTGCAGGCACCGCATTGACCAATTCCGCAACCGAATTTGGTTCCGACCATATCCAAATGGTCTCTCAAAGCCCATAGTAATGGTGTATCCGATTCAGCCTCAATCGCATGAGACTGCCCGTTAATTTTTAGATTGTATGTTGGCATTTTTTTAGTGTTGGGTTCTTAGC
>JBATIN010000041.1:0-3228 GCA_049667765.1 Flavobacteriaceae bacterium | reverse complement strand
GTAGGCCACTAGGGCAGAAGTGCCCAGCCCTACGCAGGTACATGACTTTTCGGTGATCTTGTGGTAATGGTAGTCGTATTCTGCCTTCGGTAAATTTTGTGCTTCGAGTTCTTCTAGCTTTCGAAATTGGAACTGTCGCGAGGCGGTACACAGTCCTTTTTCCTTAAAGTCCTTGTTCAGGGCAACGAATTTTTTCGGGCATGGACTGCCTGGTTTTCCTTCGGCGATGCGTTTTGCTTTTTCAACATCCTTGGTATTTCCTTTTAGACTGTGAAAGGGAATGCCCAATGGCGAAATATTGCTTAAATAGAGATCGTCTTCTTCGGCTTTAACAAGTTGCAGCAATGTGTCTCTGTCAACGGTTGTGGCCTCAGGAACCAAAAGAAATGCCGATCCCCATCCAACGGAATCTACTTGATAATGGTCCAGCAGAAATTGATGCTCCTCCGCAGTACCGACCCCACCTTGTGCTGAAATCTTTAACGGTAAAGCGGTTTTCGGCACATGTCGCTCTTTGTTTGAAAGCGCACTTATTAATATTTCGTGTACCGAGGTGATCAATTCTTTTTTATTCTCCTTGAATTGTTCCAGAATTGGGCCCATCAAAAAACCGTCCGTTGCGAAGGCGTGACCGCCACAATTGAGTCCTGATTCGATACGGTATTCTGAGACCCAGATACCTTTTTTTGCCAAGAATTTTCCTTGGATCAAGGCAGAACGGTAATCGCTGACCTTAAGGATGATTTTCTTTTTTAGGTTTCCATCCTCATCGGGATAAAAATCATTGAACTGTTCCATATAGCTATATAGCCTAGGATTCATTCCTGCAGAAAGCACAACCGATGAATTTAGGCTACTATTAGCGAAACCTCGTAATGCCGCATGGGCATCGTTATATTCCGAGGGCAGTTTTTCCTTTTTGATATAATTGTCCTTATCGACCTTGGTCATGATATTGACATCTATGCTGCCCATTGGCATGCGTTCTTTGGCCCAATTCGCGATTTCATCAAGGTTGAAATTTTTACTTGTTAGCTGATTGAATTCTTTTTTAAAGCTTGATGTATCCGGTAAATTTTCAAAATACGCTTTGATGCTGTTTGCTGTTTCGACAGTGGTATTTTTAAATTCCTCGAACTTTTTAAGAACCAAATCATGCATTAAATCCAGGTACGATGTAATTCTTTTGGCCCTGAAATCTTCCATTTTATCGGTAATCTCTTGATAAGGCACTTCAAATTTCTCACAGTACATTTTTCGCAACTTTTCTAATAGTATGTCATCAACCAAGGAGATAACGGAGTCGATGCCGAATTGAGATACTTTCAACGGAGTGTCAATGGTAAAACCAATGCCCATTACAGGAATATGGAAAGAGTGTGCGTAATTCATTTCTTGGTCGATTTTAATTTTGGAAGCTTTTATTTGTAGCAAGTTGCCTTATTTTTCGATAAGATTTGCAGGGTACAAAAATTGCAGTTCTAATTCATTTAAAACATGATTTTTGTCACGTTTTATGGGAGTTTTTGACTAGCAATATATGAGCGATAGATGAATGGATTGTCATGTTGTTTCTCTAAATTGCGAGGGTCTAATGATAAATTTAAAAGCACATAGTATAACGGCATTTTTGTATTTTTTGCTGGCCGCACTAATTGGGGTGGTGCTTCGTTCTTTTGTTGTCTTTGATATTCCAATTACCTATAAGTTCTTTGTCCATAGCCATTCACATATTGCACTTTTGGGCTGGGTATATCTTGCCCTGACCACTTTGTTGTACAAATTATTCGTGCAGAATAATATTAATGATAAAAGGTATATACGAATCTTTTGGTTTACACAATTCACTTTGGTGGGCATGTTGCTGACCTTCCCGTTTACGGGCTATGCGGTGTTTTCGATTATTTTTTCTACACTTTTCTTGTTTGCTTCCTATTGGTTCTTTTGGTTTTTTCGGAAGCATATAAAACGAGACTTCAAAAAGTCAAATTCTTATAAATGTGTAAAAGTGGCACTTTGGTATCTGGTGCTATCAAGTTTGGGCCCTTGGGCCTTAGGCGCAATTATGAACACATTGGGTGCGGAATCGATATGGTACCGAATGGCAATATATTTTTATCTACATTTTCTCTATAACGGTTGGATGATTATGGCCCTCGTTGGAATCTTTTTTTACATTATGGAGCAACAGCAGTTTATTTTGCCGAACAGAACTTTCAAACGTTTCATTGGGTACATTAACCTAGGGATCATCCTTTCTTTTTTTCTATCCACCTTGTTCGCAAGTCCACCAATGTTTTTAAATGTTTTGGGCGGGGTAGGAGCTGTATTACAATTGATCGCTTTTGCAATTTTATGGAAAGCATTTACCGTTCAAAAAGAAAAATCGAGCTCTTTGTTTTCTCCATTTCAAGATGGATTATTGAAAACCGTAGCCGTTTTGCTGCTAGTTAAAATGGTGCTGCAAGTGGTAACCGCTTTTCCCTATTTCGCCAATCTTGCCTCCACCCACTTAGATTTTACCATCGGGTATCTGCATTGGACGTTCTTGGGGGTGGTCAGTATCGGATTATTCCTATTTCTCGATTTTTTCGGATTGCTGCGGATTCCAAAAATTGTTTATTATTTGTATTTGATCGGTTTTGTAATTACCGAAACACTTATTTTTTATAAAGGAATCGCGACATGGCAGAATTTTAAGCTTTTTGATGGTTATTTTGAAATGCTGGCTGGAGGAAGTTTTTTAATTCCCATTGCCCTGATTTTGTTGTTGGTGACCAATTTGAGACCAAAAGTATGAGGAGCCTGAGTTTTTTAGGCGATCAAATTTCATTTCGTTCCAAATATTTAAGACCTTTCCTTCTATTTCCAAAATGTTCCAGATATGGTGTTACATGGAAAGCATCGAATCAGCCTATTAAATTTAGGGTTATCTAGTATTGCTTTATAACCTCTCACTAAATCCAGCTTGAATGGAGAAAAAATTCATCAATTTATCCGTTAAGATTATTGGCAAAAAATGAAGATTAAGGTTATCTTACTCTAAAATTCATCAAAACGTACAACGAGCTAGTAATCATAAAACTTATATGACACGACTCTTATCACTTATCTTAATTATATTACTAACTATCTCATGTGAGGATTTGGCAGATCAAAATGAACCGCACCATGAGAATTTTGCAAAAAGAACCGTTGACATGAACACCTTGGCCGGACTGGAATCGG
>JBATIN010000040.1:0-3874 GCA_049667765.1 Flavobacteriaceae bacterium | reverse complement strand
GAGCCTTGAAAGTCAAGAAAATGTGGGAAGTACTTTTTCATTAGAAATCCCTTTAGAGTTTACCGCGCAACCAATCGACCAAAAATCGAAAGCGGCCTACCTTGCCCCTCAGTTGAAAATGCTGATTATCGATGATGATACGGCATTATTAGGTATGCTTCGCGAATTGGCAGAAAGTATGGGAATTAGAGTACATACATACTCAAACTTTTTAGCTATAAAAGAAGAGTCGCACCTGGCGTATGATTTGGTACTCACCGACATTCAAATGCCACAAATAACAGGATTTGAGGTATTGAAAAAGTTACGTTCGGGAAAATACTCTCATTATAAAGACCAACCCATCATTGCCATGACCGGCAGACGTGACCTAGATGCTGAAGCGTTCACAACTTTAGGCTTTGCTCAGGTACTTCAGAAACCATTCTCAAAAGGTGAACTAATCGGCATGCTGAATATGTTAGGTATAAAATTGGAAAGAGCCACAAAAAAGCCCGCTACAAAACAAGTAAAAGAAACTGTGTCACATCTTTATAATCTAGAGATTATCCATTCGTTTTTAGGGGAAAATGAAGAGGCGGTCAATGAGATACTGCATACTTTTCTTAAAGAAACAGAATCCAATATGAAGCTGTTGACCGCATCAATAAACAAAGGGGATTATCAGCAAGTGAATCACGTAGCCCACAAAATGTTGCCCATGTTCAGACAGTTAAAAGTCAACTCTACCGTACCTACTTTAGAAAAATTAGAAATTGTCGATAGTTCGATAATGAACAAAGGACAAATGGTAGATGCGTATCAAAAAGTTAAATATGGTGTAACCGACTTGGTCGTAGCCTTAAAAGAGCAATTGACTACAAGTCCAAGTTATAATGGTTAATACGATTGTATAGCGTTTTTCTGGTCACCTGTAAAAGTTTGGCGGCCTTTGATTTATTATAGTTCGTTTTTTGCAAGGCCTTTATGATCTGATTTTTTTCAAATTCAGATTTAGACAGATTTTCCGTAAGCTCGGTTTTCATATTGGGCCGAAACAACTCTTTGGGCAAGGCTGAAATTTCAACTTCCTGGTCGGTAGTCAGCAAAACGGCACGTTTTATAACATTCTGAAGTTCGCGTAAGTTGCCCGGCCAATGGTATTGTTTAAATGCATCCCATACTTCATTGGAAAAACCGAGAACGTTCTTGTTTAAATTAGCATTGGATTTCGATAGAAAAAAATCTGCAAAAAGCATCAGGTCTTCAAAACGCTCTTCTAATGAAGGAATATGTATGGAAAACTCGTTCAACCTGTGGTAAAGATCTTCACGAAACGTTCCTTTTTCTACCGCCTCGTTCAAATCTTCGTTAGTGGCAGTAATTATGCGAACATCGACCTCGACTTCCTTGGTACTGCCCACTCTTTTTATTTTTCGTTCTTGAAGGGCCCTAAGCAATTGAACCTGGTTTTCGTACGATAGATTACCGACCTCGTCTAAAAACAAGGTTCCACCATTGGCGGCTTCAAAATTGCCTATCTTATCTTCAACGGCCCCGGTGAAACTACCTTTAATGTGACCGAAAAATTCACTTGCAGCCAACTCTTTTGGTATGGCCCCACAATCAACGGCAACAAAATTAAAATCTTTACGGTTGCTATTGTCATGTATGGCTTTAGCCGTAACCTCTTTGCCCGTACCACTTTCCCCAGTTATCAAAACCGACATATCGGTAGGCGCGACCAATTGGATATACTCTTCAAGTTTCTTTGAAGCATCACTTGCTCCTAGAACTATTGCACCATTATCATTTAACTGATGGTTACTTTCCTTTTTGTCTGTAGGAGCTTTTTGGTTAACCGGTTCAGTTACGTTTATCGATACTTTTTTGGCAACTAAGGCCTTGTCAATCACAGCTACAATGTCGTCTGGGGTGAAAGGCTTCGAAATGTAGTCATATGCCCCTTTTTTCATTGCCTTAACGGCCGAACCGACTTCTGCATAGCCCGTCATTACAATAACCGGAGTATTGGGATTGCTCTTTTTAATATCGGATAGCAGTTGTATGCCATCATAATCAGGAAGTCTCAAATCGGTCAGCACCAGATCAAAGGCCATAGTACTGAACTTTGCTTTTGCTTCAGGCGCAGTAAAGCTGGTTTCCACATCGAAACCCTTCTTTGACAAAAACCTTTGTAGCATTTGACAAAAAGCCGCATCGTCTTCAATGATCAAGATGTTTGGCATATAACTTAGTTCTATTTAGTATCTACGTAAAAATACCATAAGAAAGCCATTTGCCCCCTAATTTTTTCTTAAAATAGACGACCGTACCCTATTTTTATCGGGCTATGGCGAAGCATAAAATAGCATAAGGAAGTGCCCTAATTATGTTAAGAGACGTTGGGAATTTTAATGATTTAAAACGGAAAACGAGATAAAAGCTTATTAAGAATGAAGTCTGAAAAAAAGAGATTCTAGGCGTTTGCAATTTTTGATAGCGACGGGCAACAAGTGAAGCAATAGGCTAAAAGTAGTACGCCTTATTAAAATAGAAAGGGGTTGCGAACGCAACCCCTTTCTGACCAAACCAACTTGATACAAAACAAATAACTCAAGTTATTACATTTCAATCCAGTTTCCGTTCTCGTCAGCGTATAAAGTACCAGAAGTACCATCTTCTAGAGATACTTCTAATTTATATTGCTTTGCTTCGTTGGCATATGCCTTGTCGATTTTGGCAGTTGGATAGTTTGTGGCAACAGCTTCAGTTACTGCTTCTGGCAATTCTTCAGCAGCGATTTCAGAGAAATCATCTTGTGCAGCTACAACTTCAGTAGCTACTTCTTGAGCCTGCTCTGCGTCTTGTGCAAATGCAGTTAAACTTCCTAATGACATTGCTAATACAAAAACTAATTTTTTCATGATTTATATTTTTAAGATTATTAAACTCTATAACTAGTATTGAAAAAATAGTACCAAATTTACTTTATTATATATAACATTGTTTATCAGTAAGTTATATTGTTTTCTAAAAATGAAATGTGTGTAATAATGGGTATTGAAATTAAAAAATGTGTATTCACTATACAATGTTATTTAAGTTGATTAAATGTACCTATACCACTATTCAGAATTGATGCACTAATTAATCCTCTAGACAAAAAACACGAAGCACTTATTCGGTACATGCTTTCAAGTGTATCGAGAAGATAAGCCTTGACGTTCTAACACTGTAGCGAGTAATTTTCATCGGAGCAGGCCTTTGGAGCATTTTATGATAAACGTTTCAATAATTTAGCGTAAACCGATGTAACTAGTCTCAGTCTTTTCGCTCCTTGAAGAAAAAAACCTCAACTTCGGGGGAAGTTGAGGCTCTTACAACTAGTAAGTACTAGTTAATTATGTTCGTCTGAATGAACAGTAACTTACATTTCAATCCAGTTACCTTCAGCGTCTGCGTACAATTCAACAGCAGAACCATCTTCTTTAGCAACTTCTAATTTGTACTGAGAAGCTTCGTTGATATAAGCTTTAGAAATAGCAGCACCTGGGTGAGCAGCTTCTAAGGCAGCAGTGATAGCCTCTGGCAATTCTTCGATAGCTACTTCAGTAAAAGCATCTTGAGCCTCAACAGCAACTTCTTCTGTGGCAACGGCCTCAGTAGCCTCTTCTGTAGCTTCAACAGCAACTTCTTCAGCAACAACGGCCTCAGTAGCCTCTTCAGTAGCTTCAACAGCAACTTCGGTAGCCTCTGTAGCTATAGCTTGTACTTCTTCTTGTGCAAATGCAGTCATTGTTCCTAAAGACAAAACTGCTACTAACATTACTTTTTTCATTTCTTGTGTTTTAATTAATTATTATTTGTTTTGATATTCACAGTCATATACGGG
>JBATIN010000039.1:0-4868 GCA_049667765.1 Flavobacteriaceae bacterium | reverse complement strand
TCCTAGAACTTTCTTGGCTACTGATCTTAAACAATAGTAATTGTACAAAGAATCTCAGTAACTCCATCGGGAAAAGTTGCCTTGATGGGGATCGCCTCCATCCCAGGTACCATATTGAAAACCCGTTCTTTTTTGGTTTTCATTACCGCTAGTGGAACGTTGGCAGCAACGACAATTTTATTATTGCTTTTTTGAATCTCGAAGCTGTTTACAGATAGTCGGGTAATTTTTTCATCTTTTGGGGAGATAATCGGCAAGACCAATGAAACCTCTGATTTCATCGATCCTTTACTTTCCTTTTTTACCGTGATGGTAGTTTTTTCTTTATCAAAGGCGTAACCCAACCTAAACTGTGCATTGGGCAAAACATCACTTTCTCGGTCAGTCAATTGGGTAAGAACATCAAAATTGATATTGTCATCAACACTATGGGTTTCTACTTCAGCTTTCAAATCAAAGAGGTTGCTATACCATTTGCCATCGTAGGTGGCCTCTATTCTTGGAGTAAGTGGAATATCTTCCCCATCTGGCTGTGGTTGTTGGTTGTAAGGTTCTACCAAAATATATTCCGCCATACTGGCGGTAAAAATGGGTCCGATTTTCTCGTGCCACAAAACGGCCAAAGAACCACCCGTTGCAGTTTGGGAATGCGGTTTTTTAAAAACAACGTCGTTCGCGGAGACCGTTGCCCTCCATGGGCCCTTGGCGGCCAACCATACTTCTAAATCCGAAAAGTGTTTTATGCCACTGGCAATACTCCTTGGAATTGGAATTTCTTTTGATATCGTTGGCAATTTATCACGATTATCCAAAACAAAAGCAAGTGATTTTGCATGTGCAAAAGTGTGGTGCAAACAAGGTAAAACGCCATGGGATTCATAATGCAATCCCCCGGCTAGTAGCCCGTTCACAGTACAGCGCTCCAATAATTCCGTACTGAGATATGCTGCAGTTCCAAAAGCGGGGTTTCTATACGCCATCAACGCAAATGCGGGTTGGCAACCGTCTGTAGTTCTGCTACCCCAATAGCTCCATTTATTTTGACGGGTGCCCCAACTATTGTCCCATGCGCCGTCGGGCAACATGAATTCCAAATGCCCTTCCATGGATTCGGTCAGCAATTGCTTTAGTTCTTCGTTCTTTTCCAGAACGGCATATTGTACCAATCCGTTAAGCGTTTCTTCCACATTGTAACCGAGGTCCACGGGTAACAACCCTTTGGCACTTGGTTCATCGGCCGGTTTATTTTCCCCAAAAATAAGTTTGTTCGGTTGGGTCAACCAGTTCGGAACCTCCTGCGCCAACTCCCTGCTATGTGCTATATAAGCCTCATTTTTGAACATACGCCCTAGAAAATTCAGGGCATAAACCGCTGTAAATGCATAGTTGACATGACTGTATTCGATGGTGAAGTTCTTATGTATAAACTCCGCAGCCCCCTGTAACCGGGTGGTCCATGTATCTTTAATTTCTTTGGGCAATACGTATCCATGATGATATAATGCCTCACCCAAGGCGATGGCTCCAAAGACCGTAATGCCCCTCCATGATTTGGGATTCGGAACTACCGTCCAGCTGCCATCGGGCATCGAAACGTTTTCCGACCATTTCATTACATTAATGGCGGCATCGATATATTTTTGTTCTCCCGTTTTGTCAGCCATATATAGGAATGGGTAAACGGCATCCATGCAACGGCCATGAATTCTATCGCAGGCATCACAATATAGCGCCCCGTGCATTTCTGGATTTTCGGGATCGTTTACCTGAGTAGCAATCATTGCATCGCTCCATACGGTAAGGAGGTCCAAAGAAAGTTTTTGAAAGGGAGTTGACTCCCCGTCTTCATGAAGTTGGGTTGTCTTTTTCTTGCAAGCATAAAATGGAAGTAATATTCCTATACCTGTAAGTGCAGAAAGCTGGGTGAACGAACGTCTATCCAAATTATACTATTCCTAGAATTATATACAATAATACGACTTGTAGGAGATTGTGTTATCCTGTACCGTACTGCAAAATCTTTCTAAAGGATATCATAGATATGGCAATAGCGAAAAACCTCCGAGTAAGAACGTCTTTAGGTAAATCTTAAAATTAGCGCCCCTCAACAATTTCACTAGTTTCGAACCCGATTCTGTAAGCTTGTGCCATCACGGTTGCCCCTTCTGGAATTTCGAAGGGTTCTTGATATACCGACCAGACCTCCGGGGTTTCTCCATCTTCGTCAATAATTTTATAGCCTAGGGATGCACCTTCGGTAGCACAATCCAATGCGACCTTGCCTTCGGAATTCGAAATGCTCGGGTTCGCTGTAACGGGTTGTGTTTCTTCGCCATTCCACAATTTTGCGACTAGCTCCTTTTCCGGAAGATTAGGCCGGTCCCCAATTTTCGTTAGCCAACGGTCCATCTCAGAACGCAATTCTTCCAGCTTTTCTTTGTACTGGGGGTTATCGGCAATATTGTTCAACTCATACGGATCCACCGAGCAATCGTACAACTCTTCTTCAGGTTTATTTTCTCGAAACCATTGCATTTGTATATCGTTCAACTTTCCTTCATCGCGCAATCGCAATAATTCATGCATGGTCGGTATTCTTTCCCGGTACTCCACGGGCAAATAATAACCCTGATTGGGTCTGTAGTTTCGAATGTACTTGAACCGTTGATCCCGCACGGCACGGATGACATCGGTAAAACCATCGAAACGGTCCGCAGCAGCATGAATATACTTTCGTTCCTTTTCGGCTTTATGTTCCCCTAAAAATGCTTGCCCTTGCATATATTCTGGAGGATTTATTCCTGTTAGGGAAAGCAACGTTGGTGCTAAATCGATAAAACTGGTCAACTGCTCATCTTTCGATTCCGCATTCATCTTATTCGGAAACCGGATGATCATCGGGGTATTTAATCCCGAATCGTAGATCAAACGTTTCTCTCTGGGCAGGGGGCCACCATGGTCGCCGTAAAAGAAAATGATGGTGTTTTCCAGTAGTCCGTCATCTTCCAATTGCTTTAGTACCGCCCCTACTTGCTTGTCCATTTCGGCAATATTATTGTACAGTTTCCACATATCGCGGCGCACTTTTGGGGTGTCCGGCAGGTAGGGAGGGATTTCAAATTCGGTATCCTTTGACAAATGAATAGTTGTCTCATCCTCGGACAGTCGATCACCGTCCCATGTAAAATTTCGGTCCCCCAATTGATAATGTCTTTTTTCGATATAGCGATGACCGTAAGGTTCAAATAATCCCGATTCATGGGTCTCGGTAAAATTGACCACCGAAAAGAAAGGCTGGTCTTTTTCGCGATTACGCCAATGGGCATAGGGGCTACTTTCATCCCAAGCCGTTTTTGGTGCCTTGAACTGATAATCTTCCTTGTAATTATTGGAACAATAATATCCGTTTTTACGAAGGAGTTCACTCACCATACGGACTTCCGGTTGGGGAACCGCCCCATAAGAAGGTACACCGGTAACCTCGGAATACGAAGTGGTACGCATGTGATTGGCACCGATACTCGAAGGGTACATTCCCGTGGTGATGGCAGCCCTACTAGGGGCACAAACTCCCGATGTGGAATACAAATTTGGGTAGACCACACCCTCTTTAGCCAGACGGCTCAAATTGGGAGTTATGATGGTGGAATCGCCAAAAGAAGGAATATAGGGTCCCATGTCTTCCGTGACCAACCACAGAATATTAGGTCGATCTAATAGATGGTTTTCTTTGGAATTCGCTACTTGTTCTTTATCTTGTTTTTGGTCTTGACAATTACAGAGCAGCAATACCGCCAAACAATAAACACTTATTTTCATTACACCGAAGATGGAAGAATTCATGGATCTTATTTTAAGAGAAACGACTTGAATACAATAATAGGATAATCCTGAAGAAATACTGTACTGGGCAATAGGTTAAAACAAATGTAAGTAGCGAATCAAAAACATAATTGTCAGATAGATAGGGTAAATTTATTTGTCATTTCATTTCGCAACTCAGGACAGCACAGGACAGATAATCTTAGCCTGAAACCTAAGTTTGATAATAGAGTTCTTTGGCGGAACTAATTGGCGCTAAAAACCAGAACACTAAAACACTATATTTTGAAGAAAATGAGATTCGCAACCCTGCTATTATTATGTCTGGCCATGAGTTTGGCAAATGGGCAAAAAATAAAGCAAGAAACCCAAAAACCCAACATCATATTTATTCTAACGGATGACCAACGTTTCGATGCCTTGGGCTACTCCGGAAATAAATTGATCACTACCCCTGAAATGGATCAGCTCGCCAAAGAGGGAACCTATTTCAAAAACGCCATGGTAACCACACCTATTTGTGCGGCAAGTAGGGCAAGCATATTGACCGGACTATATGAACGAACACACAATTTCAACTTTCAGACGGGAAACATTCGGGAAGAATATATGGTCAATTCCTATCCAAGGATTTTAAAGGAAAATGGATACCAAACGGGGTTTTACGGTAAATATGGCGTTCGTTATGACGGTCTTGACAAGCAATTCGATGTCTATGAATCGTATGACCGGGACAACTCCTATAACGACCGAAGAGGGTATTTTTACAAGACATTGGGCAAAGACACCGTACACCTCACAAGATATACTGGCCAGCAAGCCTTGGACTATATCGCAAAAGCGGATACAGAAAAACCATTTTGTCTATCCTTAAGTTTTAGTGCACCCCATGCACATGATCCGGCCGAAGACCAATATTTCTGGCAAGAAGAATCAGATGCACTACTTCAGAACATGAACATGCCCGGCCCTGAACTTGGCGACGACAAATATTTTGAGGCACAACCCAAAATTGTGCGGGATGGATTTAACAGACTGCGTTGGAC
>JBATIN010000038.1:0-4037 GCA_049667765.1 Flavobacteriaceae bacterium | reverse complement strand
GTCACCCGCAAAACGATAAACTTTTTCTCTTTCTTATAATGATCTCTTATATATAGTACCGCTTGTGCGAACTGCTCAGGCGTATTGCACACCGGACCATGCAAAATATTGGCAACGACTTTATTTTCAATAATGGTACTGATCCCGACAAGTTCCGACTTTTCATAAAACAAGAAATAGCATACTTTTCTTTGGGGCAAAGTCAGTTGTGCCCACTCAGGAAATTGCATACATGACAAATCTCCTTTACTATTATAAAATGAAATCCAAGCGGCTTTCTGCGCTTCACTTAAGGTATATGTAAAAACTGTTTTATGGTCCATAAGCTAATATCGGTTCGTTGCAAGAGCAACTATCTATTTTTTTAGTACTGTAAATCGGCTGTCTTACGGCAATTTCGTTTCAAAAAAAATGCGAAACGAGTAATTCTAAATATGCTTTTTAGGTCGTAATTGAATACAGACCCCAAAAGTAAGCAGTAGCAACCGACTATTATTTAAATAATGGACAATCGACGAATTAAGCCAGATAAGCTGCGATCAAGTTTTAATATTTAAGTACAAGTACTTTTATAAAAACAAAAAAATAATGAATAATTAAAAAAGCGTAGTTCATTTACTGTAGTTTTCATATACTTGTAATTCATATTCAATCATATGTAATACAAAACGATTATAGCTTAACAACCATCGCCTTTCTCTCCCCCTTAAAATGCGAAATTGGTATCCACGATAATACAGTTTTTCGTATCGGTCAAAATATTACAAACAAATTTATTATAGTCAAATAGTACGCTATGGTATCTTCATTATCAGAAATTTTCATATTTATCATTTGTAAAAAACGATCAAAGCTACCTTTATATCGAACAAAAAAATATCAGTCGATTTTTGTGTACCGTTCATCGGATATGTTTAGTATGGTCGAGGGTTCTGCGTTACTTTGTTTCATAAAATAAAATGCAAGTATGTTGAAAAAACTACTTTTTAAACTTTTACGGTTTTCAGGATTGCCCTTCTTATGTAGGGAGTTGATTCAGCGCGATAAGGTTACTATTTTACTTTTCCATGATATCGATTCGGCTGCGGCCAAAAAATCGTTTTTATACCTTCAAAAAAAATATTCGATTATTGCATTGGACACGTATTTGGATGCTGTAAAAAATGGCACTCCCCTACCCCCTAAAGCACTTATAATTACCTTTGACGATGGGCATATTAAAAATTACGACCTACTTCCGACCATTAAAACTTTGAAAATTCCGGTAACTATTTTTTTATGCGCGGCCATTATCAATACCAACCGTCACTTTTGGTTTAAACACAAAGACCTCTCCATACCTCGATTTCAACTCAAGAGAAAGCGCAATAAAGAAAAACTGAAACTTCTTGCGGAAGAAGGTTTTCAGCAAAACAAGGAGTTTGAAAAGCCACAGGCTATGAACAAAGAACAGATCTTAGCTATGGCCCCTTATGTAAACATGCAGGCCCATGCTTTGTATCATCCCATTTTTCCCAACTGCACAGATCAAGAAGTGTGGAAAGAAATTTATGATTCGAAGCAAATTCTTGAAGCGGAATATAATTTCGACATCAATACCATTGCCTACCCCAATGGCGATTACTCATTAAGAGACATTGAAATGGTCAAAAAAGCGGGTTACCAATGCGCCGTTACCGTTGACTATGGTTTCAATACAATAGCCTCCGACCCATACCGACTTAAACGGTTGGATGTGAACGACACCAATGACCTCAACGAATTAATTGTGAAAGCAAGTGGACTCTGGGGCTTTTTTAAGACCCGAAATGGTACGAAGCAAGCTAGCGGACTAAAAAAGACCCATAAAAAGTTGAGTATGGCTTCGGTCTATACACATATTGCATTTGAAGGTGCCGAGTTAGTGAACGATATATTTATCAGCCAGGGTATTTAAGGATTTTTACTATACATCAAGAATTAAAATGCTTCTGGGCCTGACGTTTAAATACGGCAATTGTGGCGGACGAAAATACCGAGCTACTTTTCTTAACTCTCCATGCAAAAGCTTCACTTCAAAAATGAATTTTTCTTATCTATTATAGTGCTTCTTGGTTGAATGTTTTCGGCATTACTATTCGCTAACAAAAAAGGGAATCCCATCGAAAACGTTGGATGTTAAACGATGTGTGCATTTCATCGATCATTACGCGGAATACAAGTGATAAATTTCCATGAATCGAATTCTAGACTGATCTTTGATATACCAAACACACACCGTTAAAATTATGTCAAAATCCATTACAAAAACTACCCTGAAACATAAAGGGTTGGCCATACGTGAAAATCCTACAAATACGTTTTCAACAACCGAAGATTTAAACCTTTAGGTGGAAGCACGTTTAAACATAAATGGCAGCGAGTCGCAACAAAGGCAACTCAAAATTTCAACAAAACATATTTCCAAAATCATTTAAGGCCCTATTTACAAAAAACATAGGTAGGAGTCCCAACGAAATAGTTGAGCACAAACAAATAGAAAGAAACGATTGAAAAAGTCAGACTTCATAATTCCAATATCGATTTTAATCCAATTAGGGTTACTAAGCGGTATTCTGTATTTGACGGCTTCCTATACGCATATTACCCCGTTCCGGTTTCTATACTACAATATTGCCTGGTTATTGATTACGTTCAGTCTAGGGTATTACCCCAAAGATCGCGGGGAAGGTTTTTCAACCAAACTTTTAAAAGTAGTTAAAACCTACCTTTTCTTTGGCTTTATCTATTTTACCTCCTTTGGCCTCGATGCTAGTTTAACGATTCCGTTACAATACCAAATTTTGGTATTTATGGCCATCATCGCGGCTTTGTTCTTATATCGTATAGCCTTTTTTATGGTGAGAAGAAGGTATCGAATGATGGGGGGCAATTCGGTACGGGTGGTCGTTATTGGTAAGGATAAAAGTTTGCGAAAAATTCGCCAATGGTTCGAAAATCCTTATTTAGGCTACCGGTATAAGGGGTTTTTCGATGATGAATTCTCTAAAAACAGCGATTACCTTGGGCGCATCGAGCAGTGTTTCCTATACATTCTTGAAAACAACATAGACGAGATTTATTGTATCGCATCTAAACTCTCCAAAAAAGAATTACAATACTTAAATAGTTTTGCCGACAATAACCTGATCAAGTTCAAGATTATCCCAGACAATAAAGATGTTTTTGCCCAGGCCATGTCTATAGAGCGATATGGGGCCCTTCCTGTGGTCAACCTAAGGAAAGTGCCATTGGATACCGAAGAAGCCCGGATTCTCAAACGCATTTTTGATGTGGTCTTTTCATTTTTAGTGATCATCTTTGTGCTTTCATGGTTCGTGCCACTCATGTTTATCTTGATCAAGCTTGAATCTCCGGGTCCCTTATATTTCAAACAACAACGACACGGACTAAAGCGTAAACCCTTTTGGTGCTACAAGTTCAGGTCCATGCATATGAACAACGATGCCGATACCAAGATGGCCTTAAAGAATGATGCCAGAATAACCCGCATCGGAAGTTTTATGCGTAAAACAAGTATTGATGAGCTGCCACAATTTTTTAATGTTTTCCTCGGAAATATGAGCGTGGTTGGCCCAAGACCGCATATGATCGTACACACGCTGGACTATGAAAAATCGGTAGACAAGTATTTGGTGCGCCATTTTGTAAAACCAGGAATTACCGGTTTGGCACAAATAAAAGGCTATAGGGGCGAAATCTTAAAACAGGAGGATATTAAGAACAGATTGCGTTTTGATATATTCTATGTTGAAAACTGGTGCCTGTCATTAGATGTAAAAATAATATGGAGTACTATTTTTAACGTATTTAAAGGGGAAGAAAAAGCCTATTGATGGATGCAGGGGAAAATAAAACCCATTAAAAAAACCAAAAACACCTAATAAAGCGTAACTAAAATCGTTTACAAACTAAAGTGTATTCAAAATGACTCAAACTACAAGGTTAATTAAAAGTGTTGCCCGTATTGCTGCCCTAAAATCAGCACGAACTATAGT
>JBATIN010000037.1:0-1571 GCA_049667765.1 Flavobacteriaceae bacterium | reverse complement strand
CGATTCCAGATCGGCCTCTTGTGCCAAGGCCAACGACGTTTCTGTACGCACTTCTTTTTCAACTTTTTTAATATTTACAAACGGATTATCAAAAAGCCCTAAAATCATTTTTGTACGTAAAACCCGTCTCACGGAACGGTCTATCATATTTTCAATCGAGGGGTCTTTTTTGACCATTTCCGGTAAGTAGGCATACGAATCTTCAGCATATAAATCGATATCGATGCCAGCGACCAAACCCATTAGCGCGGCCGCTTCAGGACTTTCGGCCACTTTCATAAAATAGTAGAGCCGTGCAATATCGTTGGAATCAGAAACCACATACCCATTAAAACCCCATTGGTCACGTAGCACGCCCGTCAACAATTCAGGATTACCGTGGCTTGCAATGCCATTAAGATCGCCATGGGAAGCCATAATTCCCAAAGTTCGGGCTTCCTTTACCGCTGCCTCGAATGGTGGATAGATTTCATCAATTAAAGTGCGTTCTGAAATCTCTACAGCGGCAAAATTTGAACCGCCCAATACTTGTCCGTATCCAGCAAAATGTTTTGCAACCGCATCGATATGTGTGCCGTTTCCAAGGCCTTCATAATTTCCTTGAACGCCCTTTACGGCATTTACCACCATTTGAGTGGTCAAATAGGTGTCTTCGCCAAACGCTTCGCTCATTCGTCCAAAACGGGGGTCCCGAACAATATCTGCCTCTGGGGAATGGCACATGTGCATACCGCGCAATCGCGCTTCCCTTCCAACAACATCCCAAATTCGATTTACGAGTTCAGGATTGAAGGATGCGGCCGAGGTAATCGGTCGACCGAATTTGGTACAGCCTTCTGCATCAACTCCATTATATGATTCGGTCACGAATATTGCTGGAATGCCCCAACGGTTATTTTCGATAATGTATTTCTGCAATTCGTTGTTCAGTTTGGCCGCCGCCAAAGGAGAAATGTGTTCCCCGGGGTTTTTGATACCCGAAATGCCTAATTTGAGTTTTTCAATGACCCTGTCCGATAGTTTTAAACGTCCTTTTTCATCAGCTTCAACTCCGATATTCGCATGAAAAATTCGCATTTGTGCTACTTTTTCTTCGAGAGACATCCTTGGTAACAAATCTTCTACCCGTTCTTCAATGAAAAGCGACGCATCTTGATAGGGCATCTTCCCTTTTTGGGCATTACTAGTTATAAAGACGAATAAAGTTAAAACCGATAAAAAAGCGTTCTTCATTAAATAATTATTGATCTATTAAACTTTAGGATGGATTTGGGCCGCGCCGTTGAGGCCCATATCGATTTGATGTTCGGTATCCCCAATTTTCTAAATTAAGCTTAGCTTCTAATTAAAGTGTCCTGTACTGTACGGTGTGGTCATCGCGATTTTATATATAACTTCTAAAGTTTAGCTGAAGTTTCTGAATTTGCGATTGGAATTTGGTCAAATAGAATTTCCAATACCCACTAGCACCACTGATAGTAGGATAACTAAGATACCAACGATAATGGTCGCCTTTGTTTTTCTAGCTACCCCTTTCCACTCTTTTCTGTAAATTCCCCATAGATTAGCAG
>JBATIN010000036.1:0-6529 GCA_049667765.1 Flavobacteriaceae bacterium | reverse complement strand
ACTTTAATAAGGCTTTGGATGCGGCACTGGCCATTGAAGTTTTCCATAACTTTTCATTAGTACATGACGATATTATGGATGATGCTCCTTTACGAAGGGGCAAAACCACTGTACATGAAAAATGGGATGTCAATACAGGAATCCTTTCCGGCGATGCCATGCTCATTAATGCCTATCAATTATTTGAGAAGTATGAAGGAGAAACCTTTCGAAAATTGGCTCAATTGTTCTCCAAAACAGCTATTGAAGTCTGTGAAGGCCAACAATACGATGTCGATTTTGAGACCCGTGACGATGTTACCATTCCCGAATATTTAAAAATGATCGAATTTAAGACGGCAGTATTGGTAGCTGCTGCCTTGAAAATGGGGGGTATTATCGCTGGTGCCTCGGATACTTCACAAAATAATATTTACGAATTTGGATTAAATTTAGGCCTAGCCTTTCAAATACAAGACGATTATCTCGATGCTTTTGGCGACCCCAAGACTTTTGGTAAACAGGTAGGAGGCGATATCATCGGCAACAAAAAGACCTATTTATACCTCAAGGCCATGCAATTGGGAGATTCTGGCCAGCAAAAAGAACTTCAAGATTTATTTTCCATTCAACCAACCAGTCCTTCCGATAAAATTTCAGCTGTTACCGCAATTTTTAAAGATACCCGAGCAGCCGAGCTAACCCAAAAAGAGATTGAAAGCTTTACCCAAAAGGCCTTTGACGTTTTACGCGGCTTGGAAATTTCCGAGGATAAAAAAGCACTGCTAAAAGCCTTTGGTCAAAATTTGATGCGGCGAAAGGTGTAGTTCACAAGTGATTTATTTCTTTGATAAAGTATTCTTCAAGATTTAATCTTCCAAAAAGCAACCTTTACTACTCACAAGTATCTACTAGAGGTAATAGTTTAAATCTTCGGCCAATGCGAATACTTGTTTGGGTTTTTTTGGTAGTAATCTACATCAGTTCTTGTGAAAAAGAAAAAATAGACATTGCTACTTTTGAAGAATGTCAAGGAGGCGAAATTCAAGATTCGCTCGCGATGCGCACGAAATTAGTGGGTAAATGGAAATGGGTCGAATCGCAATGCGGCTTTTGCCCCGCTGAAGACTCGCAACCAATAAAGGCAGATAAATCGGTAATCGCGACATTTGATGCCGATTCGTTTTTTTCGGTCGAAGAAGAATCAAAAATAATTACCAGAGGTACGTGGCAGGTAAAAAAATACGAATTCGGTTGTTTTATCGAATTCGATACGGTATCCCAATATTTTTCGGGTTGGCCAAGGCTATGTGGTCGAGAACTGCTTTTTGATGGGCGGGCATATGATGGGGCTGTTATTTTGTTTGCCAAGGTGGACTAGTTTTTATAAGATTTCAAAAAATTTAAATATGATTTTTTTTTACGGTAATGCAAATCCTAGTTTTTGGATGTTCAAAAAATGATGATTAAAATAAACTGGATATGGCACTTCCTCAAATTCCTGAATCATCTATGGTTGAATTAAATGATGATGGATTGGATGATTTCGAAATAGTCTATTTAGATGGTTTTTGGTCAAAAGAATCGAATTGAGAGCAAAAAGGAATCTGGCCCGTATTATGCGGTGTTCAATTAAGTGTAAATAGTACTTTATTCATTGGCTGGCTCAAACTGTAAATAAATGTCAAAATGGGCAAGATCGATATTTTAGATCATGAACAAACACAAAAAAATTTTATTGTTATCGATAGATAGGGGTCTTATTTTATTACTTTATTTCTTTTAAACCAGAAAAAGCCAAGTGAAAGGATGCCAATTAAAATCAAGGGCCACATCCAAGTAGTGCTATTTTTTTCACTTTTCACTTCTGTTAGGGTCAACAATTGATTCACTTTTTGATCAACTAAAACCTGTTTTTTGCCGCCCACCCAAGTAACGATGACAGAATCTACTTTTGTAGTATTTCCTAGACCAAAATGTGTAATGGCTGAGTTTTGGGATAAATGGCTAGAGCCCCCACCGTCTATTTCACGGATCATATGTTTTCCATCCACGACAATTTCTACTCTTGAACCGATGCCATTTTTATCTGCTTCTATACCGTTTAATGCAACCTTGAACCAATGGCCTTTAGTTGCTATATCGTTACGAAAAAGACGTGTTGTTGTTTCTGTTGGATATTCGTGAACGGCTCCTTGGTTGACTACTAATAAATCAAGATCGCCATCATTGTCCATATCGAATACTACAGATCCCCGACCAATTCCATAGTCGTTTACGCCCATAGCGCGACCTTTTTCGGTAAATATGGCATTCTCATTTTCGAAGTAAAAATTGCCCATTGGGGTGCAGTTCGGGTTGAGGTCCCCGTTGGATACATGCAGGTCTAAATCTCCATCTTGGTCGAAATCGGCAAAATTGGCTCCCCAACTAATGGCAAAACTATAAGCCCCCAAATCTTTGGCCTTATCGACAAACTGATTGCCTATCCCCTGATTTACCATAAATTTATTGAACTTTATATTGGTCACATAATAATCCAATAGTCCATTGTTATCATAATCGCCAACTGCCGAACCCATGGCATTCTCCTTTAGGTCCATTCCTGTTTCTGCGCTAACATCTTTATATTCCTTTTTTGGATAAAGATTTTCATATAGCAAGTTTGGTACGGCTTTATAGCCAAAGTCTTGGTTGACCAATAGGTCTTGATCTCCGTCATTATCAAAGTCGGTAAAGAGCCCCCCGAAACCAAAGCCCTTATGGGTCATGCCATAATTTTCATATTCGTCTTCGAAGTATTCGCCTCCCTTATTGATCAACAAATATCCTTTAGCTGTCTGGTGGGCGCTTACCACGGTTGCGTCTTTTATGACCCCGAGCGTACCTTCAAAATTTTGGAAGTAGTTGCCGACAAATAAATCAGGATACCCATCTGCATTCACATCGCCAAAACTGGCTCCTGTGCTAAAAGAATTCAGTTTATCCAGCTTATATTCCGAAGTTGCGTTTTTGAACGTTAGATCTCCGTTGTTCAAGAAAAGTAGGTTTTTGGCTCTGGGAATAACCTGAGTACCATTCGTAGTATTTATGGTAGTGATAAAAAGATCTCGAAAACCGTCTCTATTGACATCTGCGCTTACGACACCTTGGGTCACAAAATCTCGTGTGATGGTAAGGCCAGATGATTCATAGATATTCTTGAACGTGCCGTCGCCATTATTTAAATATAGGGCGTCATCAACCATTCCACTGGTAATATAAAGGTCTTCAAAGCCATCGTTATTTACATCAAAAACGGTTGCCCCGCCGCCAAATGTACCTTCAAAAACCTGAAATTGATGATCGATACCTGCCGCTTGGGTAACATCGGTGAAGGAGGTTTGTGCGCTAGAAGTTCCAATGAGCAACATTGCCAAAAAAACTAAAACTCGATGAGCTATGTCTACGTCAATCTTCATTTTGCCAGTGTAAAAAGTTCACGTTTTGGGCTATTTTTAATCCTTCCTCCAAGCCTACTTTATTATCTTGCGGGGTATGTATTCCACCATAAAATCGGGAATCTGCCGTTTCTTGCGCAGCTTCCCAAAATGAATTGAAGGAGCGTATTACAAAATCGGTGTCCTTCACATCATCACGTTCACGACCTTCATGGGCTTTATCCACAAAATGGAATTCCTTGCCGAATGCATCCTCTAAAACCGTTGCTGCCGCTGCCGCTTGAATGGCATGGCCCGATGGAAAAGCAGGAAAAGGAGGGTCCGGCCAAAAAGATTCCCATTCTGGGTCAATGAATTTCGGGATGAAGGTATTTGGTCTTTCCGAGAAAAAATGATATTTCCATTTCCAACAATTGATGAAAGCATCGGCCGCGGCCATCCCTATCTTAGCATATACCTCGGCACTTTTGATCAAGGAGGGTTTATCTTTTTCAATGGCCAAAGTTGCAAAATAATAGGAATGCCCTGGAGGGGTAAACGTAACATCGGGATCATCGCCCCACCAAATGGCGGCTTCTTTCTCTTTTTGGGTCAATACGCGGTCTTTCTCATAGACCTGAACAAACTCCTGATAATAGGGCGAACCGGGCACCGTGTCATATGGAAGCATTTGGGGCAGGGGAAAATTGGAGTTTTGATTTAAAAAAGTTCGGTTTTCTCCCCAATGCGGATGAAGCGGAAGATGGCTGAACGATTGCGCGAAAAGTGGGGGTTGCCATGAGCCAGGTCGTTTTGGGTAAACCATTTGCTTATCAAAATTTTTCAGATAGCCTCTATGTCCGCCATCGGACTTTGACCATTCAAAAATCGCCTCCGCTATCGATTTTCCATACGCAACCGAACGTAGTCTAATGTCGTCATTTACGTTTTTTGAAAAATGTCCGAAAATCATATTTTCCAAAGAATCGATACGAAGCTTGTTTTCGTCAGAAGTCTGTTGGTATATATTTTTTAAGATGGAAGCTTGAGCCGCATTTAAAGACAATACCCAATTATAGGTAGCCGTCGATTCAGGTTGTGGAAGGTAGTCTAGTCCATTCAATTGTCCTGCCATTGAGTGGTGAGTAGGGAAGCCGTTTACGATAGATTCGTACATGGTTAACCCGATGTACCCAAAACTTCGTGAAGCGAATGTGGGCGAATTGGCGGGGGTGTATTGGGTAATGAACAAGGTCATTTTCGCCCATTCGGTAGCAACTTCTAGGTCGGTGTAATTTTTTGTTTCATTTCGGGTGCAGCCAAGGGTCGTTACCAGTGCGAATAAAATGAGGTAGCAACTTGTCTTCACAATTTTTATCCTCATCACTTTGCTTTACTATTTGGTTTTAAAATTTTGTATGCTTTTACAGGCTCTCCATAAACACCTAAAAACAAGAGGTTGTCTATAATGACCGAACTATTTACCGAACCACTGACATTTAGCCCAGTTATGGTTTGCTCTATATATTCGAATGCCCCTTTACCATTGCCCATAAGCAAAGTTCCATAATTGGCATCGAATTTCCCTAGTCTTAATTTAAAATTATCGTTATTGCCCAATAATAGCATATCTATATTTCCGTCCCCGTCAAAATCGGATAAGGGAATACTGTTTACCGGCGAATACTGCGCTTGAATAGGTAGCGGGGCAATTTCATAATGGCTTTGTGCTGTACTTAAAAACAGGGTGGTTTCCATATGATTTGCGGTTAGCTTAGTTGCCGTGTTCAACTCCTCTTTTGAGAGAATTGTGGCAATGGTCGCATTGGCATAACTCTTATAACTTGTGTAGCGTGACCGCATTCCTGCCAATTGTCCTAATAATTCATCTCTTGTAAGGTACGGATAGTTCACCCCTTTAATGTAATAACTAAATAAAGGGTCTACGGATCCGTTTTTATCAAAATCGCCGTAGTATAACTCTGCGGGTTCTGTATTCGAAACCTTGAACTGGGTATTCAAGCCCATATTTCCCACAATAAAATCGGGCTTCCCGTCGCCGTTAAAATCGGAAGCAGTGATAGTATTCCACCATCCGCTATAGTTTTTGTCTAGATATGAGGAAGTTTTATTTTCTAAGGTTCCATCAGTATTTATGAATATCGATATTGGCATCCATTCGCCTACCACAATGAGATCATTTACCTTGTCACCGTTCATATCGGTCCAAAGGGCATCGGTTACCATTCCTATTTTTTGAAGGTCAGGAGCAAGGGTTTTAATTTGATCCGTAAAATTGCCCTTGCCATCATTGATCAAAAGCTGGTTTTGGAGAGTTTCAGGATACCTGCCTGGTACCACCGTGCCACCAATGAACAGATCTAGATGACCATCTTCATTAATATCATTCACGATTGCGCAGCTCGTACTTTGATCAATTTTTGGCAAGGCGGTGTCGCTTTTTGCAAAATTTCCGTTGCCATTGCCCAGATATAATCGGTCTTGTAATAGAGGATCTTTTTCTAAAAAATCATGATATCCTCCGCTGGTCACATAAATATCGGCATGGCCATCGCCATTGGCATCAAAAATAACAGCATCGGTATCGTGACTGCCTCTGTCAAGATCAAATGCTGTGACCCTGCTAGGTTGAAAGGTTTTGTTTTGTTGCTGCAGGTATAGGGCAGCACTTTGCCCTTTCGCTCCCCCAATAAAAACATCTTCAAGGCCGTCATTGTTAATGTCGCCTTTGACCATGTATGGCCCGGAATGTGAAAGTTGATGTATGAGCAGCCCCTGACGTTTAAAATCGTTGGTATTGGACCCAATATCTTTAAAATGGATAGGGGAGGGAATTTCCGTTAACAGAGTTTGGGTTTCTGTTAGTGTTTCATGGTTACTTTCCGCATTTTTTTCCTCTAAAACGATCATTCGATTCGTTTCGGGATTTTTAACAACTTGTTTTTTACCACTGTTCCACTCGATGTTCAAAGAGTCTATATTTTTCTCTTGGCCCAATCCGAAGTTTAAAATAGGGGTAACGGTCGATAGATAGCCTTTCGTGGGCATTTGTTCTAGGCCTTGTTTTTTTTCATTAGAGTAAATTGTCACTTTTGCACCTAGGCCTTGAG
>JBATIN010000035.1:0-15690 GCA_049667765.1 Flavobacteriaceae bacterium | reverse complement strand
ACGCTATGATCCCTTCGGACCGGACAACTATCCTTATGAAAAAGAAAAGATTCGTCAAATGACGATGAATCGCGATACCTTGATTTGGTCAATTGCGCAAGGAAAGTCTATAGATCTCGTGGCGATGGATGCCAAAACAAGAACACTGCCCGAGGTAATCACCAATTACAAAGATGTAAACGGTTCTGGCAATCCGGAATATTTGTATGGGCAAGATGCACTCGACAAACTAAAAGTTGCCGATGGTTATAAGTTGGAACTGTTCGCATCTGAAGAAGAATTCCCAGATTTGGCGAACCCTGTACAAATGTCTTTTGATAATAAAGGGAGGTTGTGGATCGCCACGATGCCCAGCTACCCGCATTACAAACCGGGCGATAGTAAACCTGATGACAAGTTGCTGATTTTAGAGGATACGAACAATGATGGTAAAGCAGATAAGCAAACGGTTTTTGCACGCGGGCTGCACCTTCCTTTAGGGTTTGAATTTTCGCCCGAAGGGGTCTATGCCACCCAAGGTACCAATTTGGTGTTATTAAAAGATACCGATGGTGATGACCATGCCGATTCCAAGGAAATTATTTTAAGTGGTTTCGATGACCATGATACCCACCACGGCATCAGTGCCTATGCCGCCGACCCCTCAGGTGCTATGTATATGGGCGAAGGGGTGTTTTTGCATACCAATGTTGAAACGGCCTACGGGCCAGTGCGTGCCACCAATGGCGGGTTTTACCGCTACAGTCCGCAGCGCCATTATTTGGAGCGAACGGCACAATTGCCCATTCCAAATCCATGGGGAATTGCTTTTGATGAATGGGGACAACCATTTTTTGCCCACACTTCGGGTCCTGATATGACCTGGATGATGCCCGGTACCATAAAGTCACGCTATGGCGAAGCAAATCCTTTACCTAAAAACCTTATTGAAGATGCCCATCGGGTGCGCCCCACTTCTGGTTTGGAATTTGTACATAGCCGACATTTTCCCGATAATGTTCAGGGCGATATTCTGATCAATAATACCATCGGATTTTTGGGTACCAAAGAGCATTCCATGGTCGATGATCCAAACTCTTCCGGATATATCAGCAAGCACAGAACCGATTTGATCGTTTCGAGCGATGCAAATTTCAGGCCCGTAGATATGGAATTTGCGCCCGATGGATCCTTGTATTTCGTAGATTGGCATAACGTGTTGGTAGGGCATATGCAGCATAACGCCCGTGATCCGTTACGCGATCATGTTCATGGTCGAATCTATAGATTGACCTATCCTTCAAGACCCTTGGTGCAACCTGCAAAAGTTGTGGAGGCAAGTATCGATGAATTATTGGACAATTTAAAGCTTCCGGAGTTTAGAACGCGTTACCGAACCCGTCGTGAACTTCGAGGTAGAAACGCCGATGCCGTTTTGGCCAAATTGGAGCCTTGGGTAGCCTCCCTAGATAAAAATGACCCAAGATACGAACATCAGGTTTTGGAGGCCCTTTGGGTCAGCTGGGGCTTGAACAAAGTCAATGAGCCGCTTTTAAAACAAATGCTCAATGCCAAAGATTTTAGGGCGAGGGCAGCTGCCGTAAAAGTACTGCGCTATATGGGGCATCAGGTGAACAATGAAGCAGATTTGTTGATGGCCGCAGTTCAAGATGAAAACCCAAGAGTTCGTTTAGAAGCTTTTGTGGCTGCTTCGTGGTTGGATAAGGAAGTAGGCTTGCCTATAATAAAAAAGGCGGGCGAGATGCCTCTGGACAGTTGGATGGAAAAACCCTATGAAGCCGCCTTGGCCCATATTAACGATGTGAACATCGGCCAAGATCCCGAGACCAAGGGCATCAAGACCGATCTAGAAGGTGCCGCTAAGCAATTATTCGTAAAAGGAGAGGAGATCTATAATCGAGAAGGCTTTTGTGTAACCTGCCATCAACCCGATGGTCACGGATTAAGTGCTTCTCAATTTCCGCCCCTTGCGGGACAGGAGTGGGTGACCGGTAATGAAGACCGTTTGATAAAACTGACCTTAAAAGGTTTAATGGGCCCGCTTAAATTAAAAGATAAGTCATACCCCGGCCAAGTGCCGATGACCCCTTTTGGCGGCATGTTGGACGATGAAGAAATAGCTTCTGTTTTGACCTTTGTACGAAATGCGTTCGGCAATAAGGCCGACCCTATCGCTCCTGAAAAGGTAAAGGAAGTGCGTGATGCTATTAAGGACAAAGACGGGTTTTATACGCCCAACGAACTTTTAGAGGAACATCCCATGAAAAACTAGGCGGTGAACTCGAAGATCTTTGTCATTGGGAGCCATTTTTCGCCCGGTTTTGCAATGGGGAGGGCCTGTTGATAGTCCCACATCAAAACCTCCCAGTCTTGAACCCGTTGGTTGTCAGCATCCAACTTTGCTTTCTTGTCGAAAGAAAATGAATCTTGTACATCAATTATCATGAAGAGACGGTTTGCGATACGGTAGATTTCCATATGTGCAATACCGGAATCACGGAGACTTTTGAGTATCTCGGGCCAAACGTTACGGTGATATTCTTCGTACTTGGCAATAAGTTCACGGTCGTTCTTTAAATCGAGTGCCAAACAATGTCTTTTCATATAGGACAGTGGTTAAATTAAAATGTATTAAAGTAATATACTAAAGTTTTAATTCTTAGGTATACATAGGTGTAAAATTTGGGCTGCAAAGTATTATTTTGTAATCTAGTGATAATGAAAATTAATTATGAACGAACTATTTAATATAAACAACAAAGTAGCGGTAATAACAGGTGCAGCTGGAGTTTTGGCAGGTACGGTGGCAAAAAGTCTCGCTGTGAACGGGGTAAAATTGGCTTTGTTGACACGTGATACTTCGGCATTGGGGCCACTCTTGGAAGGAATAAACGGCACTGGTGGAATTGCAAAAGGGTTTAAGGCCGACATACTATCCGAAGCGAACTTGATAGAAGTGCGCAAGGACATTTTAGCCCATTTTGGCAAAATCGATATTTTACTCAATATCGCAGGAGGTAACCTTCCCGGGGCGACCATTGCAGAAGACAAGACCATTTTTGATATGGTCCTTAACGATTTTAAAAAAGTGACCGACTTAAATTTGAATGGCACGGTTATTCCTTCCTTGGTATTTGGTAAAACTATAGCAGAACAAAAATCAGGGGTCATTATTAACTACTCTTCCATGGCCGTAGATCGTGCGATTACCAGGGTAGTGGGTTATTCGGCTTCTAAGGCCGCCATGGAAAATTTTACCCGATGGATGGCCGTAGAAATGGCCAAAAAATTTGGTGATGGCATTCGGGTCAATGCCATCGCCCCAGGGTTTTTTATTGGCAATCAGAACAGAAAACTGTTGATTAAGGAAGATGGTAGCTATAGCAAAAGAGGGCAATCGATCATCAACAATACTCCTATGGGCCGTTTTGGAGAAGCCGCCGAACTTAACGGTGCGGTTCATTTTTTATGTAGTGATGCCGCAAAATTTATCACGGGGGTCGTAATACCTGTCGATGGAGGTTTTAGCGCATTCAGTGGGGTTTAAAAAGTAATTCATGAAAGAAACATTTAGATGGTTCGGAAAGAACGATTCGGTAAGTCTGGCCTATATTAAACAAACTGGGGCTTCGGGCATTGTAACAGCCTTACACCATGTGCCCAACGGCGAGGTTTGGGCCATTGAGGATATCCAGAAAGTTAAAAATGCGATTGAGGCTGCAGGCTTGACTTGGGATGTCATCGAAAGCATACCTATTCACGAAAGTATAAAGCTAAGAACAGGGGATTATGAACAGCGTATTGCCAACTACCAACAAAGCTTAAGAAACGTCGCTAAATGTGGACTCACCAATGTTTGTTACAATTTTATGCCCGTACTGGACTGGACACGCACTCACTTGCATTGGCCATTGCCCAATGGCGGTACCGCCCTTCGTTTTGACAAGGTCGATATGGCCGTTTTTGAATGCCATATCCTAAATCGTAAAGATGCCAATAAAGACTATGCCGAAGAGGTGCTTCAAAAGGCGCGCCAGCGGTTTTCTACCATGGGCGAAAAAGATAAAACAAAGTTGCAGGACAATATTTTAAAAGGATTGCCGGGCACGGTCGATGATTTGACCATTCCTGTATTTAAAAATATGATTGCGGCTTATAAAGGGCTGGGTCATGCTGATTTGAAGGCCAATCTCTCTTATTTTCTAAATGAAGTAATTCCCGTTGCCGAAGAAAACGGAATTACCATGGCCATACATCCCGACGACCCGCCTTTTGATATTTTGGGGCTTCCCCGGGTGATTACTTGCGAGGCCGATCTTGACGATCTCATTGGATTTGTAGACAGCCCCTCAAATGGAATTACGTTTTGTACAGGATCCTTAGGTGCCAACCCCAAGAACGATCTAGCGAAAATGATTCGAAAGTTCGGTGAACGTATTCACTTTTTTCATTTGCGCAATGTTAAACATGAAGCGGATGGTAGTTTTTTTGAGGATAACCACTTAGAAGGCTCCTCCGATATGTATGAAATTGTAAAGGCTGCTTTAGAAGTTGAAAAAATACGGGGGGTTGAGATTCCTATGCGCCCTGATCACGGTCATCAAATCTTACAAGACCTAAAAACAGATAGTGCATACTCTGGTTATACGGTTATCGGAAGGCTTAAAGGTCTGGCCGAAATTCGGGGCCTGGCCATGGGCATTACAAAAAGTAGCAATTGATCATTGGCAGGTACTAATGAAAATTCTAAAACAACCGACTAAATAGCATAAAATGAAAGGACTAGATACATTAGATTGGGTGGTCATCATTGGCTATTTTTTAGTGTTATTGGGCGTAGCGTGGTGGGTAATTCGCCAAAAACAGAGCAATACCGAAGACTATTTCTTGGCCGGTAGAAACATTGGTTGGTTTATGGTAGGGGCTTCCATTTTTGCTTCCAATATTGGCTCTGAACACGTGGTAGGCCTTGCAGGTAATGGTGCTGGAGATAAAATGCCATTGTTGATTTATGAACTTCACGCTTGGATCGTATTAATGCTCGGTTGGGTGTTTTTGCCATTTTACGCCCGAAGCGGCGTTTTTACCATGCCCGAGTTTTTAGAAAGAAGGTTCGATGCTAGATCAAGATGGGTTCTATCGGTGGTCTCGTTGATCGCTTATATTCTCACTAAGGTATCGGTAACCATTTATGCCGGCGGAGTGGTCGTTTCTGCGCTTTTGGGCATTCCGTTTTGGATAGGTGCCGTAGCTACCGTCGTTTTAACCGGAATTTATACAGTGCTAGGCGGCATGCGCGCCGTAGTGTATACCGAGACCATTCAGGCCATTATTTTGGTGTTGGGCGCGGGGGTATTGACCTTCATGGGCTTAAATGCCGTTGGGGGATGGGGCGAACTAAAGGCAACCATCGGCCCCGACTATTTTAATATGTGGCGCCCGAATTCAGACCCCGATTATCCGTGGTTACCGCTATTCATTACTAGTACCATTGTCGGAATTTGGTATTGGTGTACCGATCAGGTGATCGTTCAAAGGGTCTTGACCGCAAAGAATATTAAAGAGGGGCGAAGAGGCAGTATTTTCGGAGCACTCTTAAAACTGATGCCCGTTTTTCTTTTCTTGATTCCCGGGGTAATTGCCTTGGCACTTAAAATGCAGGGAAAATTGAGCTGGGAGAATCCCGATGAGGCGTTTCCGGTGCTGATGAGCAATTTACTGCCTTCAGGACTGAGAGGATTGGTCGCCGCAGGTCTATTGGCCGCCTTAATGAGTTCATTGGCCTCGGTATTCAATTCTTGCTCTACGCTGTTCACTTTGGATATCTATAAAAAACTAAAACCGAACAAGCCGGAAGCCGAGTTGGTAAAAACAGGCCGAATCGCCACCTTTTTTGTCGTGGGATTGGGCTTGCTTTGGATTCCAATTATTTCGAGACTTTCAGACGGACTCTACGAATATCTACAGAACGTTCAGGCCTATATTTCTCCACCGATAGCCGCGGTTTTCCTCCTTGGTATTTTTTATAAACGCATCAATGCCAATGGTGCCATTGCCACCCTGGTCGGCGGGTTAATCATCGGCTTCTCTAAATTGACTTTGGAAATTTTAAAATCGAGTTTTTCCGAAGGAAGTTTCCTCTTTAACATCGCCAATATTAACTGGCTAGTGTTCGGGGCCTACTTCTTTGCCATTTGTGTCGCCATTGCCGTAGTGGTCAGTATGTTTTACCCGGCACCGTCACAGGCCCAATTGGCAGGCTTGACCTTTGGTACCGTAAGCGCCGAACAGAAATCAGTAAACAAATCAAGCTATAACATTTGGGATATTCTGGCTTCCTTGGCCATTGTACTGATCGTGCTTTATATCATGGTTTCTTTTAGTACGTTGTCGTTATAATAATTCAGAATGGTCTCATAGGTTGCTAATTCGCCAATAAATAAGCAGCCATTTTTTAAAGAAATTGATATAATCATTATATTCACGGAGCAGTCAATAATATAGTAATCTATCCTAATAAAATTTGAGATAATGGAAAATGAAAAAAACATGAACCCAATCCTTTCCGGTTCTAATAATTCTCGCAGGACTTTTGTGAAAAATACGGCCTTGATTTCCGGAGCCGCACTATTGCCCACATTTCAGATGAACGCCATGTTCAATGTTTTTAATGATAAAAAGCTAAAGATTGCTTTGGTAGGTTGTGGCGGAAGAGGCACCGGTGCCGCAGTTCAGGCATTGCGTGCTGACGGAAATGTTGAACTGGTTGCAATGGCTGACGCCTTTGAAGACCGTTTAAAAGACAGCTTGATGAACATTTCGAAAGAGATGGGTGACATGGCCAAAAACAAGGTCAATGTGAAGGCAGAGCATCAGTTTGTGGGCTTCGATGCAGCACAGAAGGCAATGGATTTAGCCGATGTAGTCATTTTGGCTACCCCACCGGGGTTTAGGCCACATCATTTTGAATATGCCGTTAACAATGGCAAACATGTTTTTATGGAAAAACCGGTGGCCACCGATGTTCCTGGGGTACGAAAGGTTTTGGCAGCGGCCGAAAAGGCAAAGGCCAATAAATTGAATGTCGTAGTTGGTCTTCAAAGACATTATCAAGATAACTATTTGGCAGCTATCGATCAGTTGAAAAAAGATGCAATCGGTAAAATTGTCTCGGGTCAGGTGTATTGGAACAGCGCTGGAGTTTGGGTTCGTGAAAGACAGCCTGGCCAAACTGAACTGGAATACCAAATGCGCAATTGGTACTATTTTAATTGGCTCTGTGGAGACCATATTTTGGAACAACATATACACAATATCGATGTCGCCAACTGGTTTGTGGGCGAATATCCTATTTCGGCCCAAGGTATGGGTGGAAGACAAGTTAGAACGGGCAAAGACCATGGGGAAATCTTCGACCACCATTTTGTAGAGTATACCTACCCAAGTGGGGCGGTTATTGCCAGTCAGTGCCGACACATGCCCGAGACCATGAGCAGGGTTTCAGAAACATTTCAAGGTACCAAGGGTACAATTTCAACAGAGGGCGATAACGCTACGCTTAAAGACTATAGTGGCAATACTATTTTTGAGCATCGTGGCAAAGATGATCCCAATCCGTATCAAGTCGAGCATATTAAATTGTTCGAGTCGATTCGCAATGGCGGGGTCATTGCCAATGCCGAAAATGGTGCGAAGAGTACTATGAGTGCTATCATTGGTAGAATGGCGACCTACTCGGGTAAAGTAATTAAATGGGACGAAGCCATGCAATCGAATCTAGCCTTGTCGCCCGATACCATGACTTGGGATTCCCCAGCGCCGGTTCAACCCAATGCAGATGGATTTTACACTATTCCGACCCCAGGAAAGACGATAGTTATGTAGTTTTTATGTATTTACTGGTTGAGGGTGGGTATGGAGGTTGTCGAAATGCAGTCGAAGCTGAAACCAGAAACTCTTCATACCAAGTATGCAATTAGTAAATAGATTAATGGCCAATACCAAGTATATGAATTCAAATAAAGTGATAGCATCCCTGCTTTTTGTGGGGATGTTTGTTTTTTCCTGCAAAAACAACACCGAAAAGGAAGTAGTATCCATAGAAGTTCAAAAACCGAATATCATCTACATACTTGCCGACGATCTAGGCTATGCCGAAGTCGGAGCTTACGGTCAGACCAAAATCGAAACCCCGAACATCGATGCCTTGGCAAAAGAGGGCATGCTTTTTACGCAACATTACACCAGTGCCCCAGTTTGTGCACCTGCACGATATATGTTTTTGACAGGGAAGCATGCCGGACATGCCTATATCAGGGGAAACCATGAATGGGGAGACCGTGGTGATGTTTGGAACTATATCGCCATGGCAAAAGATTCGACCTTAGAAGGTCAAAAACCGATTCCTGATACCACCATCACTCTGGGCGACCACCTTCAAGAAGCAGGCTACACAACAGGCATTGTAGGCAAATGGGGGCTAGGCGCGCCGCACACCAAATCAGTGCCCAATGATATGGGGTTCGACTTTTTTTACGGCTATAACTGTCAGCGTCAGGCACATACCTATTACCCTTTACATCTTTACAAGAATAGAAATCGGGTGCATTTGGCCAACGATACGGTAGCCCCGAACACGAAGCTGCCCAAAGGCGCCGACCCCAATGACCCCGAGAGTTATGCGGCCTATACCTTAAAAGAATATTCGCCCGATTTAATGTTCAAAGAACTAAGCGGATTTGTGAAGGAGAACAGCAAAAAGCCATTTTTTCTGTATTGGGCGACCCCAATACCACATGTTGCGATTCAAGCGCCCCAACGTTGGGTGGATTATTATAGTAAAAAGTTTGGTGAAGAAAACCCCTATTTAGGGGATCAAAGCTATTTTCCACATAAAAACCCCAGAGCGGGCTATGCGGCAATGGTTTCGTACTTAGATGAGAATATCGGAAAACTGGTGCAACAGCTTAAAGATGAGGGTATTTATAAGAATACCCTGATTATTTTTACTTCTGATAACGGCCCAAGTTATGCAGGTGGGGCCGACCCCGAATTTTTCGAAAGTGCTAAACCTTTTAAGGGAGAATATGGCAAGGGCAAAGGCTTTGTATACGAAGGGGGCATTCGTGTGCCGTTCATTGCTTCATGGCCCGGACATATTAAAGCTGGCAGTACCAGCGATCATATCTCGGCACATTACGACCTACTAGCCACTTTTGCCGAAGTCGCCCAATATGAGAGGCCTCAAAATACCGACGGTGTTAGTTTATTGCCGACCTTACTGTCACAATATAACCAAACCAAGCATGAGTTTCTGTATTGGGAGTTTCCCGAATATGGTGGACAGATCGCCATTCGCATGGGCGATTGGAAAGTAGTACGGCAACACCTAAAAGATGAAAATGCTGAGCCGACCTTGGAATTGTACAATTTAAAGGAAGATCCCACCGAAGCTATTAATGTAGCCCAAGCACACCCTGATATCATTGAAAAAGCAGTTCAGATTTTCGCAGCGCAGCACACCAATTCAGAAGAAGAACGGTTTCGCATACCTACCATTGAAAATGGACTGTTAGGCGGGTGATGCGTTACGTAACGGTTGCATCCGTTATTTTGATTTCGGTATTAAATTCCAGTATTTTTTCAATGAACCGTTCATTCGTTTTCGGACTTATGTATAGTTCATTGTACGTGTCATATTTTAGTATCAGGCCTTTTCTTGCGGTAGCAGGTCTAAATCCGACCCAAAGCGTTTTTCCTTTTATAATCTCTGTAATTCTGTTCATTTTTATTTTTCCATTAAAAGGGCCACTTCTATAAATCAATCCATCTTCTTTGGATAATTCGTAATTGGTGCCGAAATAGAGCCAGAGTAGTAGGCCAACAACACTAAACACCAGTATTAAAGGCCAATATCCCTCTGCTTCCATTTTACCGTTTATAATATCAAAAATCATTATACCCGTCAGAAACACACATATTCCAAGGATTATAACACTAAATAATAGGTCTTTTTTACTAGCGAATTTCATTGTTTAAATTCAATATTAATTCTCTTTAATGTAATTCACACAACCGGTTGTGGATTTCGATTTATGAGTTGCCAATTAGTATTAGTTTCCTGAATTTCCATTTCTATACTTACTAATTTGGCCGTACAATCCGGTTATAATAATCCCAGCGGTGATTACTATAATACTTATATCATTCTTCTCGTTAAACAAAATGATACTCCCAATAATCCATAATATAATGGTGAGCATTGTAGTGATTTTTACCGTTTTCGATATTTTTTTCAAAATTGATTTTAGCTTACGACTTCCGTTTTCTTTCTGTTTTTTAAAATCAGTAGGGTAATTATATATAGAAAAACAATGGCAAACGGAATTGCAACAAACCTATATTCAGGAAGTAAGTACCATAATAAAAGCACCAAAGCGGTTCTGGCCAGTGCATGGAATATACCGACCCAATGTTCTATTATCCAAGAAAAAGGAAGCCACATGAGTCCTGTTAAAATACCTACGGTCAGCGGTAGAGATGTATAATCCACTATGAAAAATGGAATTGCAATCGAATAAACCAAAATTGCTTGCGCAACCGTGAAAAAGAAGAGTTTATCAAATTCATTTTTTGGCTTCTTTTTGTCGAGAAAATCCTCACCTGTAAATTTTGAAATAAACATGCCCAAGTAAGCAATACTACCGGTTGCAATGAATAATACCCAAACCGTGGCTTGAATAGGTAGGATAATACCTGCGACCCCAACAATGAACCAAGCAATAGATCCGGCCAAAGGGGTCGCAAGAAATTTTCCATTTTTAAATTCTATTCTTTGTGCTTCGAGCGATCTTTTGGGTGATTCCATTTGTCAATGCTTATTTTGGGCTTGCTAGTAATTTTTTTAGTTTCCCCTTATGACATCATAATTGCATTTTTATCTTATTCCACCCCAAACTTATAAACCGTAGTAGAATTATACTTCGCGCCTGGCTCTAAAACCGTACTCGGAAAATCAGGCTGATTGGGGGAGTCCGGAAAATGCTGCGTCTCCAGACAAATAGCGCCCCTGAATATAAAAGGTTTGTCATTTTTACCTATGGTCTTCCCGTTCGAGAAATTACTGGTATAGATCTGTACCCCGGGTTCACTGGTGAAGACCTCCATCACACGCCCACTTTGGGGGTCGGTAACCCGGGCGGCAAAAACGAGTCCCGCTTCGTTTTTCGGGGTTTTATTCAAAATATAATTGTGGTCGATTCCACCTGCAATTTTTAGCTGGGGGTGTTCGGTGTCAATATCTTGCCCTATGGGTTTGGGCGACCTAAAGTCGAAAGGAGTTTGCGCAACGGGCATGGGTTTGCCCGTGGGAATCAAGCCCGCATCGACGGCATTGATATAATCCGCATTGATTTCAAGTACATGGTCGTGCACCGTGCCTTCGCCAGTGCCGGTGAGATTAAAGAAGGAGTGATTGGTAAGGTTCACATGGGTTTTTTTGTCCGTTGTCGCTTGATATTTGATCTCTAGGGCATTGTCGGCGGTGAGCAGGTAGGTAACCTGGACGGCCAAGTTACCGGGATATCCTTCTTCCATATCGGGCGATGTTCTACTGAACGAAATATAGTTTTGGGCCAGGGAATCTACTGCCCATACTACCGAATCAAAACCCGTATCGCCGCCGTGCAGGTGATTTTCGCCGTTGTTTACAGCCAAGGTATAGGCTGTTCCGTCAAGGGTGAATTTACCTTTTGCGATGCGGTTTCCGTATCTTCCTATTAGGGCTCCATAATACTTTCCCCCGGTTTGTTGGTAGTCATTAAGGTCTGAAAACCCTAATACTACATCGGCGAGCATTCCATTTTTATCAGGTACCATTAGTGCTACCAAGTGTTGCCCGTAATTGGTGAACGAAGCTTCCATGCCTCGATTGTTTTTGATCGTGTAAAGCGCGATCGGATCTCCGTTGATGTCTCCTTTAAAATTTTCAGGTAGTAGTCCTGCTCGATTATTTTCGGGGATCGTTGTTGTTTTTATAGCCTTTTGAGGTTCCGTTTTTTTTACCACTTCCTTGCAACTAGAGAAACCTATTAGTAAGAGTAAAAGGGGTAAGGCTTGGGTGATTTTCATGGTTTTTTCTTTGGTTTATGAAGATATAAAATAACTTTACAAATTAGTCCATGTGATATGAAATCTAATTCCATCCTTAAGAAATATATTCCCCTTACCCTTGTTGCCCTTTTTTTATACAGCTGCGGGGAAGAAAAAAAATCAAATACAAAAGCTGCTGAAAAACCAGTGGAGAAAAGTCTTGAAAGTAAAACCCCCGACCCAACGGTTTTGCAAAGTATGCCGACCGATGTAAAAGTGCCGGAAGGTATGCTGTGGGTGCCAGGAGCGATTTTCCAGCAAGGTGCCGTTGCCCAAGATACTATGGCCATGGGCCATGAAAAGCCAGCTTTCAAGGTAGCGGTAGACGGTTTTTTTATGGATGCCACCGAAGTCACCAATGACCAGTTTCAAAAATTTGTGGATGCTACGGGCTACATAACAGTAGCCGAACGACAAATCGATTGGGAAGAGATGAAAAAACAACTGCCCGAAGGCACCCCAAAACCCCATGACAGTATTATGCAGCCCGGCTCGTTGACCTTTAAAAAAGCGAAAAACAGCGTTCCAAACCTATATGATTTTTCACAATGGTGGCAATGGAGCATCGGTGCCAGCTGGAAGCACCCAGACGGCCCCGGAAGCAATATAAGTGGAAAAGAAGATTACCCCGTAGTGCATATGGCCTATGAAGATGCCCAAGCCTACTGCAACTGGGTGGGTAGAAGGTTGCCTACCGAAGCCGAGTGGGAACTGGCCGCCCGTGGCGGAAAGCAGAATAAGGTTTATTTCTGGGGTGACGATTTCGCCTTGCTCAGCAAACAGGCCAATACTTGGGAAGGTGAATTTCCGGTAACGAATTCCCAAAAAGATGGTTTCGAAAAAAGGGCCCCTGTGAAATCATTTCCACCGAACGATTTAGGACTTTATGATATGGCCGGAAATGTTTGGGAATGGACCACCGATTGGTACAATACCAATTACTATAAAACCATGGCTGGTAACTTACAAATCACTAAAAATCCCAAGGGCGCTACAAGTGCCTTTAACGAACGGGATGCTTATGCCAAGGAGAAGATAATGAAAGGCGGCTCGTTTCTTTGTAGTGCGTCCTATTGTGCTAGTTACCGCGTGTCGGCCCGTATGGCCACTAGTCTCGATTCTTCCTTGGAACATTTGGGCTTTAGAACAGTCGTCTCAGCCATTACCATGGACAAAATGGAAAATAAATAGCTCATCGATGCAATTTTTAAAGGACTTTAGACCGGAAATTACTATTGCTTCCCCTGGAAGAATCAATCTTATCGGTGAACATACCGACTATAATATGGGTTATGTACTTCCCACAGCTATTGAAATGCGAATTTTATTGAAGTTTCAAAAAAATGGAACCGAATCAACGTGTCTAGTGTATAGTAAAGATTTTGACTTGGGGTTTACATTTGATCTTAAAAGCATTTCGATTAGTGCTAATGCTTGGGAGAATTATATATTGGGCGTTATAAACGAGCTAATGAAACGAACCGACGTTATTAAGGGCTTCGATTGTGTTTTGGAAAGTAACTTGCCTTTGGGCTCGGGTTTAAGCTCTTCCGCCGCTTTGGAATGCGGTATCGCATTTGGACTAAATGAACTTTTTGCCCTTACCCTTTCTAAACTTGATATTGTCTCCCTTTCTCAAATCGCTGAACACACCTATGTAGGCACCCAATGTGGAATTATGGATCAGTTCGCCTCGGTCATGAGCGTAAAAGACCATATGATCCTTTTAGATTGCCGAACGCTAGAACATCGATTAATCCCCATGGATCTTGGTCCTTATAAAATTATCATGCTTAATACAGGAGTATCACACAACCTGGCAAACAGCGAATACAATGTGAGAAAGCAAGAATGCGAAGAAGGTGTTCTACAGATCAAAAAAAAATATGCTACTGTTGCTTCGCTCAGAGATGTGAGCAAAGATATGTTGGTTGCATGCAAGAACGATATAAGCGAGTTGGTGTATAGAAGGTGTAATTTTATCGTGCAAGAGAACCAGCGTGTCTTAGAAACCGTAACCGCGATACAGCAATCTAATCTTAAGAAAGTGGGGGAGTTGCTCTATCTGGCTCATGAGGGAATCAGCAAAGACTACCAGGTAAGTTGTGCTGAATCTGATTTTCTTGTCGAATTCTCAAAGGAGAATCCTGCTGTTTTAGGAGCAAGACAGACCGGTGGGGGGTTTGGCGGATGTATCTTAAATATTGTGCATGAAGCCGAGGTGGCTAATTTTCAAACATCGGCTGCTATAGCTTATCTGGAAAAATTTGGGAAGGCACTTACTTCATTTGAAGTTACACCTAGTTCGGGTACGCGAGTCGTTTAAGGCAATAATGATGGACCCAAAAATGGGCAGGGTAGTTAATGACTGACCAAGGCTTCTTCTAACTGGTCTTTTTTATGACGACTTAAGGGTAGCTGTTTACCTCTGATCTCTACAATGGCCGTATTAAACTTATCGACTTTATCGAGGTTTACGATGTACGATTTATGTATCCTTAGAAATTTATCCTTAGGCAGTTGTTCCAAGAACCGTTTCATGGTAGACAATACCAAGGTGTTGGAATCTTCAGTATGAATTTTGATATAATCGCCCAATCCTTCAATGTAATTGATATTTTTTAGAAACAGTTTGGTTTTCTTTAGGTTACTGTTTACATAAATATAGTCGCCGCTCGTTTTTGTATCTTGATTTGCAATATGGTTCAACATGGCCCTTTTGACCGCTTCGTTAAAACGCACGTTAGTAATAGGTTTTAACAAGTAATCGGTGACATTGTAATCGAAAGCCTGTAAGGCATGGTCGGGGTTGCTGGTGATGATAATGATCTGCGGTCGATGATCAAGTGATTCAAGAAGTTGAAAACCGTCTAAAATTGGCATTTCTATATCCAAAAAAACAAGGTCGGTATTATTTTCCTTTAAAACTTTTATGGCGTTAATACCATTGTGGTATTCGCCTGTTAGTTTTAAATCGGGGTGATTTTCAATTTGTTTGACCACGGCGGCCCTTTGCACCGACGAGTCGTCGATTACCATTGTTCGTAATACCCTTTTTTCCATAACATGTGATTTATCAAGTATGCATGATGTTTATGCAATGTGAATTAAATAGTCGAGGGCAGTAGTAAGCATCTTTCAATTCGCGTACAAAATTACAAAGTAATCTTTAAATTAAGTTTAATACAATGATTTTTGTCAGTTTGATGATCGAACGGTCTGATTTTTCTGATTTTCGCAACTAAAAACAGGAAGGGTCAGAGCGCTTTATTGAACTATTACCATCACATTTCTTGTTGGTTTTTAAGGAGGGGTACTCGAAGCACCTTGATTATGCCTATCGACTCAAAAACTTTTGATAACTTTAAAGTAAGGTTTTTTGCAAAAAACCTATTTTTGTGCTTCAGAACGAATTAGAAATTTTGGATTATGACAGAGAAGATTGAACGTTTAAAAACATTAATTATTGGATCAGGCCCTGCAGGTTATACTGCTGCAATTTATGCTGCACGTGCCGACCTTAAACCTGTGGTATATACG
>JBATIN010000034.1:0-1786 GCA_049667765.1 Flavobacteriaceae bacterium | reverse complement strand
GCATATGTATCGGGACGATCACCAAATCGTTCACGATATCGCCTTACAAAGCCATCGTTTGCCGACTCACGGGATATAGAGGGATAAGTAAAATTAAGTTTCGACAAGTGCGAACTTGAAATCACTTCATTCTCGAAGGCCTCGTTCTTGTACGTTGTAAACATACGTACTTGTACTTTATTCGTGCCTTTTTCGGGGTCTAACAGGGCATTGTTGAACGAATTCAATATAGAGCTTACACTTGATATCAACTTGTAATTATCGGATTCAACAAAAACCCAATTCTCATGTTCTTCTGAGAACAAGGTGGCAAGTTTATCACGTGATACACCAATATTCTTTTTCTCCTCCTTCACCTCGGCCACTTTGGCATCGGGGAAGTTCTTCAACAGCAAATCGCGAACTTTTGCATTAGATGAATCGGCGATGATAACGATGTTCTGGTCAACCATCTTACTTTTGGTATAATCGATTATTTTCTTTCGAAGTAGCTCATCGGACGGATATGAAAAGAACACATTCTTGAAATCGGCTTCAAATACGGGCGGCCGAGGTGCAATTACAGGTACTTGATTCTCTGCAGCTTTCTGGGCCACTTCTTTTAATGATGGGACATCCAAAGGCCCTATAATTGCGCTGATATCCGTAAGATTTTGGGTTGATAGCAAGGCTTTGGTCTTCACTTGGTCCAATTCATTATCAAAGGTCTTTACATCAACCGAAATACCAAGATCGGCAATAGAATCGAGGGCTACCAATGCCCCGGAATAAATGCCCAAGCTCAATTTAATTTCCTTCCTTTTGGCTATCATTTCCTCAACACTTCCTTTGTCATTGAAATTCAAGCGGTTCAACCTAAATGGCAAAAAGAACATGATTTTTGGCCGGTTGGCGGTATTTATACTATCCAAAAGGTCAATAGCATCGAGCACCAAGGCATTACGCACCTCAAAACTTCCTGTTTGCTCCTTGGGCAATTTTAGCACCATTCCGGCCTTAAGGCCATTTTTTAAATCAGGATTCAGGGCTAATAGGTCTTTATAGGCAATGCCTAGCTTACGGGTCAATGAAAATTCGGTCTGTTTTGGTTTTACCTCGTAAAAAATATAATTATCGGTGTTTACATCGCCCGTTTCTACTTTGCGTTCAGGAATACGAATAACCATGCCTTCTTTTAACCCCCCACGTTCCATTATTTCAGGATTCAAACGCACGATCTCATCCGATTTTACGTTGAATTTCTTTTCCAATTGGTAAAAATTCATTTTCGCAGGCACGGTATAGGAAATAAAAAGCTCGGTCACCTGATTTTTTATGGTACTACCCGGCTTTTTGGGCATCAAAAGCTCTTGACCTTCTGCCAAATAATCGGAATTTTTCGCCAATGGCGGATTTAATGCGACCATACTGTCAATAGTAATCCCATATTTGTGGGCGATACTCCAACGGGTTTCTTTGGTGGCTACGGTATAGATTTCAAAATCTTCTTCGTTGATCGTATTTTCGTTAGGGTCAACCTTCCGGTACTTAGTAATCCTCAATTCCATTCTCTTTTTCAACTGTGCGGAATAGAGTACACGGTTATACTTTTTAATTTGATCTTCACTGACCTTGTACTTTTTTGCAATGCCGTAAAGGGTCTCCTTTTTTTTCACTTTATGGGTGATAAATGAGATAGGTTCTTCTTGTGTTTCGGTTTCGTTTGTCGGCCCTGTATCGCCCTGCCCATTGCTATTGACCTTGGTACCGGCCTTTACTTGCGAAGCAGGAATGACCAATATGGTGT
>JBATIN010000033.1:0-1870 GCA_049667765.1 Flavobacteriaceae bacterium | reverse complement strand
TACCGGATTATGCCCGAGAATATGGAGCATACTTGAACAAACGGGTCGTTTTACACGCAACGGAAAAAGATGATAAAATAGAGGTGTTCCGACTGGCGGACGGGCAAACCAAAGTCCGTATCGAACGCCTTTTAAGTGACAGGCCCAATGAACGGTTTTATCAACGAACGTTCATGCCAGATGAAACCAAAGAGCTCTGGATCTATGGTCTGGGGGATAAAGATGTTTTTGTAGTTTCTGGGGATAGGGAGGCCGACATTTTTGTGCGACTTATCGGAGGCTATGGAGAGGACCATTTTGTGATTAAAAACCGTAAGTCGGTCAAGGTTTATGATTGGAAACACGAGGAAATCAAGTTGGAGGGAAAAGCGGTAAAAAAACAACTGACCGATCTGTATACCACCAATACGTTTCATTGGCGGTATTTCAAACCAAATACTAACGTTTTCGTACCAACAGCTGGTTTCCGTACAGATGATGGGCTTTTCTTAGGAGCAAAAGACACCTATACAAATGAAGGTTTTAATGGAAATCCGTTTCGGCAAAAGCATACCCTAACCGCCAAATATTATTTTAATTTCCGCGCTGCGGAATTGAAATACGTTGGGGTTTTCGCCAATATTTTCCCCAAATGGAACTTTGAACTGGACGGTCATGTAACTTCCGACAGGTATATAAATAATTTCTTTGAATTCGGTAACGAAACCGTGAACAATGAGGACTCCGTAGGTAGAGACTTCTATCGCGCCCGAGTGCAGCAAACGAAATTGAGTGCCGGCATCGCCTATCATACCTTAAAGTTTCGAACGCTTTTCGAATCATATGAGACCGAACAAGTCAATGACCGATTATTTACTCCCGGCAATTTCGATACACAGGTTTTTGACCGACAGAATTATACAGGTGCCGAAACCTCTTTGTACTATTACAATGACGATGCCGATGATTTTCCGACCAAAGGATTGTACGTGAGTCTGATGGGAGGCTATAAGCAGAATATCTCCTTAATGGAAAACCGCTTTGGATATTTCGGCGCGAACTTGAAAGTAGTTCGACGATTGATTCCATCTGGTGACTTGGTTCTGGCAACCGAATTGGCGTACAGAACGAACATTGGAAATAATTACTTTTTCTACCATGCCCCATCAATAGGCGGCGATAATGGACTACGAGGTTTCAGGGACGAACGTTTTACAGGTCGGTCGTATTTCTATCAGTCCACCGACCTGAGGGTGCGGCTAAAACACTATGTGACTGCGGTTACGCCTGTCACGATAGGACTTTATGGTGGATTCGATTACGGTCGCGTTTGGCAACCCGACGAAAGTTCGAACGTATGGCATACTTCCCAAGGTATTGGGCTTTGGGTAGGCACGGCCAATTATTTGGGATTGAATGCGGGAGTTTTCAATTCTGTGGAAGGCACCTTCGTGCAATTCGGATTTGGTTTTGGGTTTTAAAGTTCCATTACGCAAGCCGGCTAACCGAAAAAAGTTTTTAAAAGTAAGAGGATGAAAAGTATCGTATTAAAATCAGAAGAAAGAGTAACTGACTTGTTGACCAATGAACTCCGTCCAGAATTTTTATACCATAATCTTAGACATACGCAACGGGTAGTTTCTGCAACGGAAGAAATTTTGGAGACCGTTGAACTGTCTAAAGAACAAAATGAACAATTACGGGTGGCAGCTTGGTTTCACGATGTGGGATATATCAAAGGAACAGAAGGGCACGAAGAAAACAGTTGTCTTGTTGTTCAAGATTTTTTGAAAGAAGAAGGAAAGACCCAGGATTATATTCGGGAAGTCTGCCAATTGATTCGAGCCACAAAAAGAGGTTACGAACCAGAGAATCTATCGGAAGAAATTTT
>JBATIN010000032.1:0-20402 GCA_049667765.1 Flavobacteriaceae bacterium | reverse complement strand
TTGGATGATTACCTCTATTTGGTAAAGCATTAATAGTCGAAATACTAAATTAAAAACGGGGCAATTGCCCCGTTTTTAATTTAGTATTTCGACTATTAATGCTTTACCAAATAGAGGTAATCATCCAAGTCAATACGACCACTAAATATTTTGACCGATCGTCTGATCACTTTATCTGCTTTTTCACTTGAAAAGCCAAGCCCGATGGCATATTTTTTAAGCAAGGTCATTTCCTCTTCGTCGATAATATGATCTGCAAAAATAATTTTAAACAAATCGAACAAACGCTCTAAACGCTTCTCGGCCTCGTTAGGAGGTTCTATAGGATATTTATTCTCTTTCTTCATGACCTCTTTGTACTCTGCCTCGGTAATACTAAGTTTTTGGGCAAAACGATCAAGCATTACCTTTTCCTCTTCCCCAATTTCGCCATCGGAGGCCGCCAAAGTGGCCAAAGATGCAAAATGAGCCAAATTTCTTCGATGCTCGCTATTTCCGTACAAATCAGTAAAAGACATAAATCACATTTTTTATCGGGTGCAAATATAAATTTTTTAGAGGTCATTTTAAGCATTCCATTCGATTTTGTTTCGCATGTAATCTGTAACTTCCCCACATGAGTGACGGCATTTAGTGCCACATTGTTTTATTATGCTCTAATATGAATACCACCCAACTATTCAAAATCGCCGAAAATTGGTTCCAGCAGCAAAACTGGAAACCTTTTACTTTTCAAAAAGATACTTGGAAGGCTTTTCTACTAGGCAAACACGGCCTCTTGAACGCACCGACCGGTAGCGGAAAAACCTATGCCCTTTGGTTTCCTATCGTATTAGATTACATAAAGAACAACCCGAATTACAAGACCAAACATAAAAAAGGTCTAAAGGCCATTTGGATCACTCCGTTACGAGCGCTTTCCCAAGAAATTAAACAATCCGCTGAACGAATTACAACTGACTTGGGCACGCAAATGACAGTAGGTATTCGCACCGGTGATACTTCGACCAAAGAGCGCGCGAGCATGAAAAAGCAAATGCCCGATTTGCTGATCACTACCCCTGAAAGCCTTCAATTGTTGTTGGCCAGCAAAGGCTATGACTCCCTTTTTAAAGATTGTACTGCCATCATAGTCGATGAATGGCATGAACTGCTTGGCACCAAACGCGGCGTACAAATGGAGTTAGGCATTTCACGACTTAGAACAATTTCTAAACAAATGCGAATTTGGGGTATCTCGGCAACCATTGGCAATTTGGAACAGGCCAGGGAAGTTTTATTGGGCCCAAGCTCCGAGGCACTTGAAAATTCGGTTCTGATCCGTGCCAACATCAAAAAGAAAATTACCGTAAAAAGCATCATTCCTAAAAAAATGGAAACTTTTCCATGGCGTGGGCACTTGGGCCTACGGCTGCTTGAAGATGTAATTCCCATCATAAATAACAGTAAAACCACACTGCTTTTTACCAATACGAGAAGCCAGTGTGAGATTTGGTTTCAGAAGATCTTGGAAAAACATCCTGAATATGCAGGAGAAATTGCCATGCATCATGGTAGTATCAACAAAGAAACCCGAAATTGGGTAGAGCAGGCCATTCGCAATGAAAGTCTGAAAGCCGTGGTCTGTACCTCAAGTCTGGATCTGGGCGTCGATTTCGCGCCTGTAGAAACCGTGGTACAAATTGGCGGCCCCAAAGGTGTCGCTCGTTTTTTACAGAGGGCTGGTAGCAGTGGGCACCGCCCTAACGAAGAAAGTGTAATCTATTTTTTACCTACGCATGCCATTGAACTCATCGAGGCGTCGGCCTTGCAACAGGCGGTAAAACAAAATGCGGTCGAAGACAGACTTCCCTACCTGAACAGCTATGATGTGTTGTTACAATACCTAACTACTTTGGCAGTTTCCGATGGTTTTTATCCTGATGACATCTACCGTGAAATTACCCAGACCTTCTGCTATCAGGCCGTGACCAGAGACCATTGGCAATGGCTCTTGAATTTCTTGGTCATGGGCAGTCAGAGTTTACAATCGTATGATGAATACAAGAAAATTGAAGTTGAAGAGGATGGCAGATTCAAAGTCAACAACCGTGGTATCGCCATGCGCCATCGATTCCAAATCGGCACTATTGTCGGAGATGCCAACATTACCGTACGCTACCAAAAAGGAGGTTATATAGGCACTATTGAAGAAAGCTTTATTTCAAAACTCTTACCTGGTGATGTCTTTATCTTTGCAGGTCGCAATTTAGAGTTCGTTCGCATTAAGGAAATGCAGGCACATGTAAAGAATTCCACAAAAAAGACGAATAAAATTCCGAGTTGGATGGGTGGCCGACTCTCGCTCTCTGCTCAGATGTCCGAACTTCTGCGCAAAGAACTCTATACGGCCGACCTCGACAAAAAACAACAGTCTAAAGAGATTCGTGCATTATCGCATCTCTTCGAGCGGCAGCGCTGGGAAAGTATCGTGCCTAAACCCGACCAACTGCTCATTGAAACCTTCAAGACCAATGATGGCTTCCACCATATGTTCTACCCTTTCGAGGGCCGTTCAGTACATGAGGCCATGGGCAGTTTGTTGGGGTATCGTATTAGTCTGCTTTCACCCATTACCTTTTCATTAGCGTTTAACGATTATGGTTTTGAACTTTTGTCGGACCAAGAAATAGATATTCAACAGGTGTTGGACAATAATCTGTTCACTAAGGAATTCATGCTTTCCGACCTTCAAAAAAGCTTGAATTCCACAGAAATGGCCAGACGAAAATTTAGGGATATCGCAGTTATCAGCGGCATGGTCTTTACAGGGTATCCTGATAAAGGCATCAAAATGAAGCATTTGCAAAGCAATTCACAGTTATTATTCGATGTCTTTAGAGATTACGAACCCGACAACCTATTGTTTCAACAAGCCTTTACCGAAACCTTTGAGCACCAGCTGGAAGAAGGTCGACTTAGAATAGCCCTAGAACGTATTGCCACGCAAGAGACCGTGTGGAAAGCATGCAAAGATGTTACGCCTTTTTCATTTCCGTTGATTACCGATCGGTTAAGCCGAGAAAAGCTCTCTAGCGAAAAACTAGCGGATCGAATTAAAAAAATGACTGCAATGCTGATGAAAAGGTAAATTAACTCGGAACAAACCCATGAGCAATATGAAAGAAAAAAATTTTGTTTTCTAGGCGAGCCTTGAAGCATTTAAATCTAAAGTGTCGAGTAAATCCATCGAGTATTGAAAATTGAAACTACAACTTCTTACCTTTACCATCCATGACCCACCCTATCAAAATAAAGGATCAAAATTTTACCATGTGCGGGTCGGGCGTGTTGTTTTGGGAAGAATCGTCTATGCTCATCATCAGCGATGTGCATTTGGGCAAAGTTTCGCATTTTAGAAAATATGGTGCCGCGGTACCACAAAATGTGGTTCAAGATAATTTTAACCTAATGGATAAGGCTGTTGCTATTTTCAAACCGGTAGTTATTTGTTTTTTGGGAGATTTATTTCATTCTTCACTGAACAAAGAATGGCAATTGTTCGAAAAATGGGTGTCGAAAACGAAATCTAAAATTGTTCTGGTCTCAGGGAACCACGATATTATTTCTCCATTGAAATATGAGAATTTAGATATAACAGTGGTTCCTGAAATACAACAAAACGGCTTTTTATTGACGCACCACCCTGAAGAACGTGATGGGTTCTTTAATTTTTCAGGTCATATTCATCCTGCGGTTCGTTTACATGGTATGGGAAGGCAATCAGTGCGTTTATCTTGTTTTTTTAAGTCTGACACACAAATGATACTTCCGGCTTTTGGTAAATTTACCGGGACCCATATTCTAAAACCTACGCCTAAAAATGAAATTTTCGCCATAGCTTCGAATGAAATATTCAAAGTTGCTATGGACAAGGGTAAATAACCGAAGTGGCAGATTTTCGAAATAATATATCTATTCTCACAGCATGAAAAAGAAACTTTCGGTACTCAATCTACTCTCAGTAATTTTGGTTATTGTCGTCAATTACCTATCCCAAACCATGCGATTCAATGAAACAACCATTGGTGAAGTCAGCAATAAATATTTCAATTTATTCACTCCCGCGGGATATGCCTTTGCCATTTGGGGACTCATTTTTTTAGCGCTCTTTCTTTATGGTATCCACCAAATAAGAATGGCTTTCATTAGTAAAAAAAAATCAACATATATCGAAGAAACCGGTTATTGGTTCATCATCGCGAACATGCTAAACTGCGCATGGGTGTTTGTATTTGCATTCGACTATACAGGTATGTCCGTACTAATTATGCTGGGCATTTTATTTTCACTTTTACAGATTGTTCGCCACACAAATATGGCAAAAGTGCCTGCCACCAAAATGACGATTATCTTCGGTTGGCTTCCCATTGGCATCTATAGTGGATGGATCGCTGTAGCTACTATCGCCAACTTTTCGGCCTATTTCGCCAAACTAGGCTGGAACGGAGCACCACTATCAGAAGAAGCTTGGACAATTATTATGATAATCATTGCGATATTGGTTAACCTATTTATGCTAACAAAACGTAATATGCGAGAATTCGCACTAGTCGGTGTTTGGGCCTTATTCGCCATCTATATTAGGCATAACGATAATCTAGACAGTATAGCCTATACCTCAGTAGCCGGAAGCACTATTCTTTTAACAGCCATAACGGTGCATGCATATCAAACCCGAAAAACAAACCCTTTCTTTAATTTCTAAAGTGGTGTAACGAAATAATAATCCCTTTCTTTGGATGCAAATAGCATCGGGGGTTATCTTTGCACTTCAAATGTAAAAAAAGCTTGACCCAAGCAGCTATTAAAGATTTGTTCGCACAGTCTCCACAACTACGGAAACTGCGTGATGTTATTGCCAAAAATGCCGAACTTAACCCAAACGAAACAATTTCAAATTCGCTTGAACTGTATCTCAAAGGCCTTACAGGGTCTTCATTGTCTTTTGTTTTAGCAGATGTTTTTCATGCTTCCGATGCGCCCTTGTTATTGGTTTTCGACGACAAAGAAGAAGCTGCCTACTATTTGAACGACCTTGAGCAATTGATCGGCGAGAAAGATGTGCTTTTTTATCCAGGTAGTTACAGAAGGCCTTATCAAATAGAAGAAACGGACAACGCCAATGTGCTTTTGCGGGCTGAAGTTTTAAACCGAATAAATTCGCGCAAAAAACCTGCGGTCATCGTTACCTACCCTGATGCACTTTTTGAAAAAGTGGTTACACGACATGAACTTGACAAGAACACCCTTAAAATAAAACTGGACGATTCACTATCCCTAGATTTTTTGAACGAAGTTCTCTTTGAGTATCATTTCAAACGAGTCGATTTTGTGACCGAACCGGGCGAGTTTTCGGTTCGTGGTGGTATTGTAGATGTTTTCTCGTTTTCCCATGATGAACCCTACCGGATCGAGTTTTTCGGTGATGAAGTAGAAAGTATCAGAACTTTTGATGTTGAAACTCAGCTTTCTACTGAAAAAGTAAAGAAAATAAGTATTATACCAAATGTTGCCAATAAGTTCTTGGAAGATAAAAGGGAAAGCTTTTTAAACTATATTTCACAAAATACTATTGTCTTTTCTAAAAATCGCGAAATTCTTTTTGCACGGTTAGATGATTTCTTTGCAAAAGCAGTAGAAGCTTTTTCAAAACTATCGGAAGACATTAAACATGCCGAACCGTCGGCCCTATTCTTAGATTCGGAACAGTTTAAAAAACAACTTGAAAGTTTCAGATTAGTTACAAGCACTTCTACCAAATCGAGTGATGTTTTTGTGTTCAACTCCAAGCCACAACCCTCTTTCAACAAAAAATTCGACCTTCTTATAGAAAACTTAAACGGATATAAAAGCCAGGGGTACACAAACTATATCTTTTGCGCCACCGAACAACAGGCGAATCGGTTCCAGGCCATTTTTGAGGATGCCAATGAGCATGTACATTATGAAACCTTGGTGTTTCCATTATATCAAGGATTCATAGATGACGACCTAAAAATCGTGTGCTATACCGACCATCAGATATTTGAGCGCTACCATAAGTTCCATCTAAAAAATGGCTATGCCAAAAAGCAGGCGATTACCTTAAAAGAACTCAACAAGCTTGAAATCGGCGACTTTGTAACCCATATCGACCATGGTATCGGCAGGTTTGGGGGCCTTCAAAAAATAGATGTGGAAGGTAAGAAGCAAGAATCCATTAAACTAATGTACGGAGAACGCGATATTCTCTATGTCAGCATTCATTCGTTGCATAAGATATCAAAATTCAACGGTAAGGACGGGGCCACACCCAAAATATATAAGCTCGGTTCCGGCGCTTGGAAAAAAATAAAGGAAAAAACCAAAAGTCGCGTTAAGAAAATTGCATTCGACCTTATTCAACTCTATGCAAAAAGGCGATTAGAAAAAGGATTTCAGTATGCCCCTGACACCTATCTCCAAAATGAGCTCGAAGCATCTTTCATTTATGAAGACACTCCTGACCAAAGCTCGGCCACCGAAGACGTTAAGCGCGATATGGAGAGTGAACGCCCTATGGACCGTTTGGTATGTGGCGATGTAGGTTTCGGAAAAACAGAAATTGCCATACGTGCCGCGTTCAAGGCCGTCGACAATGGCAAACAAGTTGCGGTACTTGTCCCTACCACTATTTTGGCATTTCAGCACCACCGTACCTTCAAGGAGCGCTTGGCCGACATGCCGGTGACCGTCGATTACCTCAACCGTTTTAGAACCGCCAAAGAACGTCGTGAAACTTTGGAATCACTTTCCATGGGCAAAGTCGATATTATCATCGGTACCCACCAGCTGGTAAACAAAAATGTAAAGTTCAAAGATCTTGGCCTGCTCATTGTGGACGAGGAACAAAAATTCGGGGTTTCGGTAAAAGACAAATTAAAATCGATAAAAGAAAATGTCGATGTATTGACCTTAACGGCCACCCCTATTCCAAGAACCTTACAATTCAGCCTTATGGCGGCCAGGGATCTCTCGGTCATCAACACGGCACCTCCCAACCGATACCCTATTGAAAGTCACGTCATCCGTTTTACGGAAGAAACCATTCGGGATGCCATCAGTTACGAAATACAACGCAGCGGCCAAATATTCTTTATTCATAACCGTATTGAGAACATAAAGGAAGTGGCCGGCATGATACAACGTCTGGTACCCGATGCAAAAGTGGGCATTGGTCATGGACAAATGGAAGGAAAGCGCCTAGAAACCTTGATGCTGGCATTTATGAACGGAGAATTCGATGTGCTGGTTTCGACCACCATTGTGGAAAGTGGATTGGACGTTACAAATGCCAATACCATATTCATCAATAACGCTAACAATTTCGGACTTAGTGATCTACACCAGATGCGGGGTCGTGTTGGGCGCAGCAATAAAAAGGCCTTTTGTTATTTTATTACTCCGCCTTACGATGTCATGACGCCCGATGCGCGAAAACGAATCGAAGCCCTTGAGCAGTTTACAGAACTAGGTAGCGGCTTTAATATTGCCATGAAAGATTTAGAAATACGTGGTGCAGGTGACTTGTTGGGCGGGGAACAAAGTGGTTTTATCAATGAAATCGGTTTCGAGACCTACCAAAAAATATTGGCCGAGGCCATAGATGAACTCAAAGAAAATGAATTCAAAGACCTTTATGATGAGGTCGAAGGGCATCATGAAAAAGTCTTTGTAAAAGAAACCCTTATCGACTCCGATTTTGAGCTGCTGTTTCCTGATGAATATATCAATAACATTACCGAACGGTTGAACCAATATACCGAGCTGAATCAGATCAAAGATGAAGAAAGCCTTAAGAAATATGAGTCGGCGCTGGTTGATCGTTTTGGAGAGCTCCCTACCCAGGCCGAAGATCTGCTAAACTCCGTTCGGATCAAATGGATCGCCAATGGTATCGGACTCGAAAAAATTGTGATGAAAAAAGGGAAGCTAATCGGTTATTTTATTGCGGACCAACAATCGGCCTTTTACCAAAGTACATCCTTTACCAAAGTATTGCAATTTGTGCAGTCGTATCCTCAACACTGTAAAATGAAAGAAAAACAGACGCGAAACGGCTTGCGTCTGTTATTGCTATTTGATGGTATCTCTTCGGTCAAAAAAGCCTTAGCTCAACTATTGCCTTTAAAAACCTGAGCAAAACGGCCTCTTTTTCATACTTAACAGTTTGCCACACCACAAAACGGGTTCTTTTTACCTATGTTAATGATCCGTTGACAACTTGGTCTAGCCCTAATGGCAGCATTAAACGTAGATTGCCTATCTTAGCTCCTTTCTAACCCACAATTAGAAATAATGACAGAAGTAACCAATGAGTTTTCTGTGGTCGAGAAATTGGCCATAGTCAATGCCGTAGACTCGGTAATTCTTGCCGACGGGCACGTCCACAACGCTGAGATAAATGCCCTGGGCATTTTAATGCGGCATATCGATTTCGATAGCAATTTCATCATACATGCTAGAAATATTGAAGCAAAACAGAGTATCTCTATTTTGCGCGGCATGCTTCATGAAAAAAAAGAGGCCTTGCTCACCATTTTAGAGGATATTGCCAAATCTGATGGTTTTGTTCACCCTAAAGAAATCGACTTTATTTCAGATATCTGCGATGCCTTGGGTATTCGAAGAAAAGTGGTATAAGATATCGGTTTTTATTGATAGTTCTTTCCCTCTGGTATGGGACATCCTACCTGAGATCCTGACTTACGCAAGATTGAACACTTATCCTTTTGCCTAATCATGATTCAAGCGCATTAACTCAATCGATTACTTCATCCTACTTGACACTCATGCATTAAGCGCGCCTTACCTAATATTTTTATAATCCTTTTCTTACTTAAAGCCAATTAAGTATCTAGCTCTCCTATAATTGAAGGGTTTATGTATCTTTAGGATTCTCCTATTTCAGGAAAAAAAGAATAAAACTGTTATGAAAGTCCAAAAAACCCTGCTATTCCTCTTTTTCTTATCAATTTTTATGGGTTGTAAACAAACCCAGCGGTCGGAAATGCCCAAAACTACCGCGGTAGAAATCATTAATTCCGAAGCCAAAGCTCGTTTGGATAGCACTTTACAAGCTTTCGTAGATGCCGGAAATATTGCCGGGGTATCGGCCCTGATCTTTGAAAAGGACCAAGAGGTCTATTTTAAAGCTTATGGCCATGCAGATCGCGAACAGGCCAAAACCATGGATCGAAACACCATTGTGCAGATCTATTCCATGACCAAACCCGTTACGGGGGTAGCACTAATGACCCTATATGAAGAAGGTAAATTCTTACTTGATGACCCCCTTAGCAAATACGCCCCCGAGTTTGCGAATATGACAGTTTATACCGGGGTCGACGACAAAGGACAAGTGCTTTCCGAACCCTTGAAAAGAGAAATTACGATTCGTGATATTACAAGGCACACGGCAGGGTTTCCTAATCGTGATGACATTCCTGGGTTGAGTGAACTTTTAAAAAATGCGGATGCTATGAACCGTGAAAACACACTTGTACAAATGGCGGAGAAAATGGGAAAAACACCGCTTTGGTTCCAACCGGGTACCCAATGGGAGTATGGCCCCTGTGTAGATGTGCAGGCCTTTTTGGTGGAACGAATTTCTGGGCAACCCTATGGTGAGTATGTTAAAGAGCACGTACTCGACCCATTGGTCATGAACGACACTCGCTATTATATACCTGAAGAAGATCGGAATAGATTCGCGGCCCTGTACATCAGAAAAGGAGAAGGCGAATTGGTTCGCGATTCGTTGACCTATAGCAATTATACCGAACATTGGCCCTTGATCCGTGGCGGTTCTGGCCTCACCTCTACCTTGGACAATTATATGAATTTTGCCCAAATGTTGGTACATAAAGGCATTTTGGATAATAAACGCATATTAAAGCCCGAAACTGTTGAACTCATGGCGACCAACCAACTGGCTGACAGCATCACCGAACGGTCTTGGTTGCCAGGAAAAGGACAAGTAGGCTTTGGAGTCGACTTTGCTGTGCGCATTGCACCACCGGCCAATATCGAAGAAAATAACGGCGTGGTAGGCGAATTTTTTTGGGACGGCGCTGCAAGCACCCTATTTTGGGTAGACCCCGTAAACCAATTGACAGCAGTACTATTCGTTCAATTGATGCCCTACGACCAAATTGGGTTGCATAAGGCTTTTCGCGATGCAGTATATGGAAACCACAAGACCAGTAATTAAGACGCGAAAAACGAAACTTGTTAATATTTTCACTCCCTTTTAAGTTTTCGACATATTCCTATCGCTTAGCTTATACTTTTTACCCAATACTTCGTATTTTGTACGGCGAACCGAATGTCTAGGTTCCAATAAAAACAATACTATGAAAAAAAGAATATTTCAACTCGCAATCTTCTTACTGATTGCAACGGCCTCCATTGCCCAAAATTCCGATTCTCTATACCTACGTCAACATTACGATTTAGCGGAATACCGCATACCTATGCGCGACGGGGCAGAATTGTTTACGGTGGTCTATACCCCTAAGGATACTTCAAAAAAGTATCCCATTCTTTTGAACCGCACCTGTTACAACGCATCAAACTACACCGATTTTAATGGTAGTGGTTATCCTTCAAAATACTTGGTCGAAGACGGTTATATTTTGGTCTTTCAAGATGTAAGGGGCCGCTATATGTCTGACGGTACTTTTGATAATATGACGCCTAATATTCCTGGTAACAATCCTAAGAACAAAAAAGACATAGACGAGAGCTCCGATACCTATGATACTATTGATTGGATGATCAAAAAAATTAAGGGCAATAATGGTAGGGTAGGTATGTACGGCATCTCGTACCCTGGATTTTATACCGCCGCCGCCCTACCTGATGCACACCCGGCCTTAAAGGCTAGTTCACCACAAGCCCCTATTTCTGATTTCTTTTTTGATGATTTTCACCATCAAGGGGCCTACTTGCAAAGTTATACTGCCGCCTTCGCCGTTTTTGGTTATCAAAAGGATAGTCTTACCCGCCAACCATGGTATATCGATAAGATCAGACGTTTTTACGACGCCCCTGCGGCCAACGGTTATGATTTTCATCTTAAACTGGGACCTTTAAAAAACATTACTGAAAAATATCATCACGACAATTTTTTCTGGAACCAGATCGCAGAACACCCCAATTATGATGAATTCTGGCAGAAACGCAGCATTTTGCCCCATTTAAAGGGAATTAACCATGCCGTGATGACCGTTGGTGGTTGGTTCGATGCCGAAGACCTTTATGGTCCATTGAATATTTACAAAACGGTAGAAGCCACTAGTCCCAAAGCTAAAAACACCATTGTTATGGGACCATGGGACCATGGCGGATGGGCTAGGGAAAATGGACAAACAACTCATAACCACATCTACTTTGGTGATAGCATTTCAACCTTCTATCAGCGTGAAATTGAACGTAAGTTCTTTGCCCATCATCTAAAAGACCAAGGTGAAAACACTTTGCCTGAAGCCTATATGTTCGATACGGGATCTAAAAAATGGGAAACTTTTGACGCTTGGCCTCCTAAAGAAATAGAACCCGTTACCATGTATTTCGGTAAAAATGGCACACTTGGTATTAACAAGCCCATTGATGAGAAAGCGGTTTTTGAGTATACCAGCGACCCCATTAAACCTGTACCTTATACATCGCAAACCGAAGGGCTCACCTTTACGCCACGTAGGTTTATGTCAGATGATCAGCGCCAAGCCTCAACACGACCCGATGTATTAACTTTTGAATCGGAAGTACTTGGCGATGATCGCGTTCTAGCCGGAGAAATATTGGCGGCACTTAAGGTTTCCATGACCGGCACCGACGCTGATTTTATCGTGAAACTGATCGACGTGTACCCTGACAATCATCCAAATTACGAGCACAATCCTGAAAATATTATCATGGGCGGTTACCAACAATTGGTACGTTCCGAAGTATTTCGAGGCAGGTTCAGAAACAGTTTTGAAAAGCCCGAACCTTTTGTGCCGGGCAAAGTAACTAACGTGAATTTTCGTTTGCAAGATGTGTTACACACCTTTAAAAAAGGGCATCGAATTATGATCCAGATCCATAGCACCTGGTTCCCTTATATCGACAGGAATCCACAGAAATATGTTGACAACATCTTTGAGGCCAATGAAGAGGATTTTATCAAATCCACCATTCAGGTATACGGGTCGTCATCGGTTCAGGTTGGCGGTTCGGTCGATATGCCGCCTATTCAAGTTAAAGGCCTAGAGGGTATAAAAGATTAAGCAACCTAACTTAGGGCAAGCCCACAAGTCATTTGTAAGAAAAAACATTTTTATTTCGAGGCAAAGCTCGGAACATTTAAATCTCGATTATTGAGTAAAATTAGATTGAAACGTATTACAAAATGAAGAAACTACTTTTTGTTTTGGCCTTGGCCATCGCATTTTCCTTACAAGCCCAACACAGCATTTCGGGTACATTTTCTCCCACCAAAGATTTCACTTGGGTAATTGCATACCGTTTACAACCTGGCACACAAGGCTATATTGCCGATACGGCCGTTAATAATGGACAATTTAATCTTCAGATTCCTGCAAATGCCGAACCGGGTACCTATCGCTTAGTATATGGGGTCCCACAAGAAGACTTTTACTTTGATGTGCTCTTTAATGGCCAAGAAGACATTCAATTGGATTTTGACCGAGATAAAGGCGTATCGTTTAGGGAATCGCAAGAGAATAAGATCTATCATTCCTATTTTCAGGAAATTAATGCCGCTAAGCAACAATTTATAGATTTCTATTCCGCAGGTAAAACAGATAAAAAAGCGTATTCCGTTTTGGCCAAAAAACTAGAAGAAACCCAAATTGCTTATGAAAATAGTACCAAGGGCATGTTGGTTGAAAACTTTATTAAAGCGAACAGACCTTATATTCCTTCTGCATTCGAAACCCAAGAAGTCTATTGGCAAAATAAAAAAGATGATTTTTTTAAGCACCTTGATGTAAAAAATCCTGTTTTGCAAGCTTCCGGTTTTATAACCGATAGGCTCTCTAATTTTGTTTTCACTCCTATAACTACTGAAAAACTATCGAAAGAAGCCAGTGAAAAAAGCTATGCGCAAAACCTGAAAACGGTACATGAAAACGTCAAAACTACCGAGCCATTGTTTCAACTACATATCTTTCAGAAACTCTGGAACCAATCAGTAGCATACGGGTTCAATGATACTGCCGACTTCATTTATAAGACGTACCTAAAAGATCTTGCTGTTTCAACCAATAATCAACAGCTCATTAACGAAATAGAAGTGTCCAATCGACTACGTGTTGGCGCTAAAGCTCCCGAACTTACTTGGAACGATGCAAAAGGGGCGCATAGCTTAAGTGCCATGGAACAAGCCGATTGCTATGTGGTTATTTTTTGGAGCAGCACTTGTTCCCATTGTTTGAAAGAACTACCTGCGCTGCATCAACAAATGAAAGATTTTCCTAAGACCAAAGTACTTGCCATAGGCCTTGAAGAAAGTGAAATTCCTTGGAAGACAGAATCGGCAAAACTGAGCGGCTTTGAGCATGCCATCGCTTTAGGCAAATGGGAAAGTCCGTTTGTTAAGCTATACGATGTACATAAAACTCCAACCTATTATATTCTCGACAAGGACAAGCGAATTCTTGCCAACCCAGATAGTGACAAAGAAGTTGTTGCGTTTTTAAATCAATGATAATTATAGTGTTTTTAGGTCTTTGATGGTCTTGAATGCAATATCGACCTGATCATCATCGACCAAAATGGTAAATTCATTGGTCGTTGAAATTACTTCGTATAAAATAATCCCCTCCCATGCGAGGCGCTGAAAAATGAAATAGTAGATACCGGGCACCGAAACGTTTTCAGCGGGAAGTTTTACGGTAATCGAAGAAAGTTCTTCTGCTTTTTGGGTACAACGCTCATTTGCAAAAAGGTTCTCGACGGTAGCGTCAAGTATATTGCTGACTACAATATTCAGTTCATTGACCCCGCGAGACGAGGTGTAAAAAACGTCTTTGTTCTTATTCACTTCTTTTAAGAGCAAAGTCTGGTTCTCTAATATAGAATCGGAGACCAAAAAAGTAAAATCAGTGAGGGATGAGCGTACCGTAATCTCCCCTATATTCTTTAACACCTTGATAATTTTATGTGTGGCCCGAAATTCTAGGTCGTCGGAAAGTCGTTTTAGCGCCATAACAATGGCCCCGTTACGAACGTCTTTTCCAAGCTCATGCTCTATTTCCGCTTTAACGATACGAGACAATGATGTTAAGTTAATAATGCCCTGTGCCAAAGCACTCTGTAAAAAAGGCTTTTTTTTGATGTACTGTTCAACTATTGAAGAAATGGTTTTCATGGCAGATATTTGGTCCTAAATGTATAAAAAATAACATATTGTTACAAATAAAACAATTAACGATGTTTTTTAAAAATGATAAAAGGCATCCGTTAGATGTTCGATCTTAAAGATTTTTCGATTTTTGAGTATGGTAATAACATCGAAGCGAACGTCAACATCTAGCTCATTTTCCGTCACATAATGATCGGCAGCCATCACTAAAAGCTTGATTTTCTTTTGTGTAATAGTATCCGCAATGGGAATTATTTGATCATTACTTCGCGCCCTAACCTCAACGATGGCCAGTACATTTTCTTTCTGGGCGATAATATCGATTTCTGCTTTTAGAAAACGGTAATTGCGATAATTGATCGCATACCCTTTCCGGGACAAAAAATCAACGGCAAGCTGTTCACCTTCCTTACCAAACTCATTATGTTTTCCCATCTGTACTACATGTTACTGTTTATGAAATCGTGCATTTCATCGAAAAAATACGTACTTGAACGGCATATTCTTATTTTAGTTCTTACATTGCTTCACCATTCAACGAAAATATTGGGTTTGCAATACTATCCAATTCATTGAAGCGTTAAGAATCTGCCCCCTACGCACATGACCTGTTCTTAACCTTAAAACTATGGAATATTTCGTTAATTGTAATACCTCTACATTAGCGCCTTACACAACCCCTCTGGATAAATCGAGGGCTGCGCATTTGTATAGAAGACTTGGGTTCAGTGCCTCGGTAAACGTTATCGACCAAGCGGAAAACCAGCAAGCTGGTCCGTTGGTAGATGCATTAATCAGTGAGGCGGTGGGTATGGCCCCGACCCCGGCGCCTGCATGGGCCAATTGGAACAACAGTAACTATCCTGCGGACGATGACGCGGCGAACCAACTGAAGAACCAACAACGTGCGGAATGGCAGCTAACCTATGGCAACGACCTACTCACCAATACACTAAGAGATCGTTTGAGCTTTTTCTGGAGCAATCACTTTGTGACCGAGCTAGATGTATATGAATGTAATGCCTTTCTTTACAAATACATCAACTGCCTTCAACGTAACTCTATTGGTAATTTTAAGACCTTCGTAAGTGAAATCGGGCTGACCGATGCCATGTTATATTATTTGGATGGTGTTTACAACAACGGCAACAATCCCAATGAAAATTATGGTCGTGAACTCTACGAGCTTTTCACGCTAGGTGATGGTAACGGTTATGATGAAAATGATATCATAGAAACGGCCAAAGCCCTTACAGGATATGTAGAACGCGGCGAACTAGGTTGCGAGGCCGTTACGTTCGACCCAACTAAACATGATGCTGGTCCCAAGACCATCTTCGGCCAGACCGGAAATTGGGGTTATGATGATGTGATCAACATCCTTTTTGAACAACGCGGTACTGAAATCGGTAGATTTATCGGTACCAAATTCTATGAGTTCTTTGTGCATCCCGATTCAAAAAAGGAGGATATAAATGCGGGAGGCACCTATCCTACAGGACATCCACAAGCCATCATAAACGGGTTGGCCGATACCTTTGTGGCCAACAATTTTGAAATAGCCCCAGTACTGGCACAACTTTTCAAAAGCCAACACTTTTTTGATGATGAGGCCATTGGTGTCATTATTAAGAGTCCTTATGATATTTATTTCAACTTTCTCACAGAAACCGGTTTCAGCTACAATAACACCACGATTGAAAGCATTATTAACTATAGTGGATTGTTGGGTCAAGAACTATTCGATCCCGTCGACGTGGCCGGTTGGCAAAGAGACCGACAATGGATCAATACCAATTTTATGATAGGGCGCTGGTTGACTATGGAAGCCATGGTAGATGGCTCCTTTCAAGCGGACGAAGAACAATTTAGGGCCTTTGCTATGGCCGCTGTTGGGTCTGCCAATAGCCATACTAGCAATCCCGAAATCGTTGTACAGGCCATTGTCGATAAAATAACCCCGAAAGGCATGTATTCGCAGCAAGAATTCGATAACTGTATGTCGGCCTTTTTGATCGAAGATGTTCCGCAGGAGTATTACAGTCCCGATTACGCACCTGGTGGAGATTCCAGATGGGTCTTGAGCATATACCCATCGGTACCTCTTCAGGTACAGCTACTCATAAGACATCTCACAAGACAACCAGAATTTCAACTCAAATAAAACCTACGATTATGTGCAACATACCTCATATACCATACAAAGGCTTACAACATAAAGGCCATGACGACGAACACAAAACCTGGAGCCGACGTTCCTTTTTACAGGCCTTGGGTATTGCAGGTTCGGGTTCAATGATGCTGGGCAGTAATTTTTTGACCGCTTCTGCGCCATCTCCCTTAACTACGGCCATTGCAGCGGCCGAGACCGACAATATATTAATCCTTATTCGCCTCTCGGGGGGAAATGATGGACTAAGTACTGTCATACCTATTGAACAGTATGATGCCTATGCCAACGCACGCCCCAATATCTACATTCCCGAAAGCAAGGTGCTGAAATTGACCGATGAATTTGGTATCCCTTCCTACATGAATGCATTGCAGCCCATGTGGGCCGAAGGTAAATTCAAGGCCGTACATGGTGTAGGATATCAAAATCAGAGTCTCTCGCATTTTACCGGATCCGATATTTTTGCGAATACCGACCTGACCACTACAGGTTTTTCAGGATTGGATACCGGATGGATGGGCCGACACTTCGAACATCTGTATCCCGATTACCTATCTGATTTTCCAGGCAGTCGACCCGAAGGACCCGCCGCCATTCAAATAGGAAATTATGGTAGTTTGGTATTCGAAGGCGAGGAAACCAATTATGCCTTCGTGACAAATAATGTAGAACAGTTACAGCAAATTGCCGAAACAGGTTTTCCGTATTCGGTCGACGAAGTTGATGACACTTGTATGTACGGCGATCAAATCAAGTATTTACGAGGGGTCTCGAACGTAACCAACGAATATGCCGGTAAAATACATGCAGCATATGTTCGAGGTTTAGCATTACAATGCGGTGTTGAATATCAAGATAACAACTTCGCTAAGCAACTAGCCCTTTTAGCGAATTTGATAAAAGGAAACTTGGGTACCAAGGTCTATATGATCTCTATGAGTGGTTTCGATACACACGGAAATCAGCCCTTGGCACATGAAAGATTGATGAGTAATTTATCCATTGCGATTGATAATTTCTACGAAGATTTAGCCTGTACCCAACAAGATGAAAAAGTTTTGAGCATGACCTTTTCAGAATTCGGTAGACGAATTTTTGAAAATGGCTCGAACGGTACCGACCACGGTAAAGCGGCCCCTACCTTGTTCTTTGGATCAGGACTTAACGGTAGTGCCTTCGTTGGCGAACACCCGACCCTAGAAGATCCCGATGGCCGTGGAAACCTAGAATATACTATGGATTTTAGAGACCTCTATGCCACAGTATTGGCCGAATGGATGTGTGTAGATATCCCATTGGTTGAACAACATTTACTTGGGCATACTTATGCCCCTGTAAACCTTGGCTTTAACTGTAGCGGGGTAGATTTCCCTGAAATTACGTACAGTGATGGCACTCCCACGATACCAACACAGCCAGAGACTACCACGCCCACCACGCCGACAGCGGAATTATTGGCTGCCGTGGTACACAAGCCGTTCTATCCAACCGAAAGTGCACCCCATATATATTTAGAAATGCCATTTAGCGCCCATGTTGATATAAAATTGTTCAATATTCTAGGGCAACAAGTGGGCACTATTTTTAACGAAATGGTCATGGAAGGTTCCACCGAAATTAATATCCGAGAACGCATGACCAAGCATTTATCGTCTGGAAAATATATTTATAGAATTCAAGTTCAAGACCAGAAGATGAGCAAATCGGTCATGGTCGCTTAAACAAGCCCCAAAATACCCCCACTATGTAACTTAACCTTCGGCGGTGTCTTCGGACACTCCGAGGGTTTTGTTTTTAAATCTTCCTGAAGCCCAGAACTCATTCGCCCTTTTCTTTTTTTACGTTTCATTGAAACCACTCCATGTAAGGCAAACCACACTTAAAAACAAGTTATCGATCAAAAATTGGCACGCTACTTTGTAGTGAAGGCCACCGAAGTTACTTTATTGCTGCTTTCGAGGTGCAACACTCCAAAAATCTGTATTTTTGAACCTTAAATTTTATTTTGATGGCCCAAGATTTTACACCGAAGCGATATACGATTACTGCGGCACTACCGTACACCAACGGCCCTATACATATTGGTCATTTGGCAGGGGTTTATGTGCCTGCTGATATTTACGCACGATATTTACGAATGATCGGAAAAGATGTTGTCTTTGTCTGTGGAAGTGATGAACATGGTGTTGCCATCTCGATGAAGGCAAAAAAAGAAGGTATTAGCCCTAAAGAGGTCATTGACAAATATGATGGTATTATACGCCAGTCATTTCAAGATTTCGGGATAACGTTCGACAACTACTCTCGTACCTCAAGGGCCGTGCACCATAAAACCGCTTCCGATTTTTTCGTAAAACTTTATAAACAGGGTGATTTTATTGAAGAAACGACCGCCCAGCTATATGATCCTGAAGCCAAACAGTTTTTGGCCGATCGTTTTGTAGTAGGTACCTGCCCTAAATGTGGACATGAAGAGGCATACGGCGATCAGTGTGAAAATTGTGGTTCTACCCTTAACGCCACAGATCTTATAAATCCCAAATCGACGATTACCGGTTCAGATCCTATTACCAAAGAGACTAAACATTGGTTTCTGCCTTTGGACAAATATGAAGATTTTTTACGAAAATGGATTTTGGAAGGGCATAAAAATGACTGGAAGCCAAACGTTTACGGACAGTGTAAATCATGGATCGACGGTGGTTTGGCTCCCCGAGCGGTAACCCGAGACCTCGATTGGGGAATTCCGGTACCCTTGGAAGGCGCCGAGGGCAAAGTACTCTATGTTTGGTTCGATGCCCCAATCGGATATATCTCCTCTACTAAAGAATGGGCCGAAAGAGAAGGTAAAGACTGGCAACCTTATTGGAAAGACAAAGAAACCAAATTGGTACATTTTATAGGCAAGGACAATATTGTTTTTCATTGCATCATTTTTCCTGCCATATTAAAGGCGCACGGCGATTTTATTCTGCCTGACAATGTGCCGGCAAACGAATTTTTGAATTTGGAAGGAAATAAATTATCCACCTCAAAAAACTGGGCCGTTTGGCTGCACGAGTATTTGGTAGAATTTCCTGATATGCAAGACGCTTTGCGCTATACCCTGACCGCGAACGCCCCTGAAACCAAGGACAACGATTTTACCTGGAAAGATTTTCAGGCAAGAAACAACAATGAACTGGTTGCTATTTTGGGTAATTTCATCAACCGAGTAGTGGTGTTGACCAACAAGTATTATAAAGGGCAAGTACCGACGCCGGGGAAATTTTCAGAGGTGGATACAACCACCCTTGAAGAATTACGGAAATATCCGGAGATTATCTCAAGTTCTATTGAGCGCTATCGTTTTAGGGAAGCTGGTCAAGAACTCATGAACCTTGCCCGCCTAGGAAATAAATATTTGGCCGATGAAGAGCCATGGAAAATTATTAAACAAGATGAAGAACGGGTAAAAACAATCATGTTCGTAGCACTTCAAATTGCGACCGCATTGGCAGTATTGAGCGAGCCATTTTTGCCCTTTACTTCCGAAAAGCTTAAAAACATCTTAAATGTCACCCTGAGCACAGTCGAAGGGCTTTCATGGGAAGCCGTTTCTCAAAAAGAAACCATCCTACCGCCAAACCACCAAATCGACCAGGCCGAGCTCCTATATAGAAAACTAGAGGATAGTGAAATTCAGGCACAACTCGACAAACTAGAGGCCACCAAAAAATCGAATCAAAACGAAAATAAAGTGATTATGCCACAAAAAGACACCATTACTTTCGACGATTTTACCAAACTGGATATACG
>JBATIN010000031.1:0-10151 GCA_049667765.1 Flavobacteriaceae bacterium | reverse complement strand
TATGGATTATTTGAAGGCGAAGAATCTAGATGAGAATACCATACTTCTTTTTATGTCGGATAATGGAGGGCTAAGCGCCCATGCCAGGGGTGGCGAGCCGAACACGCACAACAAACCCTTGGCCAGTGGCAAAGGATCTATGTACGAGGGTGGTATTCGTGAACCCATGTTAGTAAAATGGCCGGGAAAAACGGTAGCGCAAGCCGTATCCGATTATCAGGTCATCATTGAGGATTTTTACCCGACCATATTGGAAATGGCTGGAGTGGATAGCCTTAAAACAGTTCAGAAAATCGATGGAGAAAGTTTTGTTTCAGTATTGAAAGCAGAACAGGAAGTTTCAGGTGTACGGCCTTTAATATGGCATTACCCCAACGAATGGGGCGTTAAAGGCCCTGGCATTGGTGCGGCAAGCACAGTTCGTAAAGGAGATTGGAAATTTATCTATTTTCATGCAGACCAACGCATGGAGCTTTATAATATTAAGGATGATATTGGCGAATCGACCAATTTGATTGAAATGAATCCTGGAAAGGCCAAGGAACTGGCCCAAGTGTTAACCGATCGCTTAAAAGAGATGAAGGCCCAGATGCCTATTGACAGATCTACAGGAGAACAAGTACCTTATCCAATAACATTATTTTAAATAAAAAATGAAGTCTACTAAAATATATAACTTTCTTTTTTTTGTTTTGATGGTTGTTGGTAATGCACTAGCACAGCAAACTCAAGAACCCAAAGATTGGCTTATTGACAATACAGAATATATCGCCAACATTGTCGATAAGGGTACTACTATCGAATTGCAAAATGGGCTAGTCCTGCGAAAAATTCAAATCGAACCAAATGCGGCGACCACCGAGTTTATGAATGTAAGAACGGGTGAAACTTTTTTGAGAAGCATTAAGTCCGAGGCCGAGGTCATGATCAACGGTACTACGTATTTCGTTGGAGGCTTGGAAGGAGTAAAGGAGCATGGCTATTTTCTGGAAACATGGCTCGATAGTTTGCAAACCAATAAAGATGCATTTCAATATAAAGGTCATGAAATAATAGGCATTCAACCCAAGATCAATTGGAACGATGCCAAACGATATAACACTGCACAAAAAAAGGCGCCAACAGGCAAAGAACTCATCATCAGCTTTGTCCATCGTTCAAAGGAAATGAGTGGTGTTACTGTGAAGGTACACTATGAAATTTATGATGGGTTACCGTTGATTTCTAAATGGATCAGCCTTGAAAATTCTTCAACGGAAAAAATAGTTTTAAATAGTTTTAAGAGTGAATTACTAGCTTTTCCTGAGGTAGAGAACCCTGTGGAAACGCCAAATGAATGGAAAAGGCCTAACCTGCATGTTGAAAGTGATTATGCCTTTGGAGGGTTTACCAATGCAGAATCTAATGTGACCACTTTTTGGGAGACCGATCCAGATTACACTTCGCAAGTAAATTATAAACTGGAAACCCCTTGTCTGTTGGTCAGTAAATTAGCTGTTGGCCCGAACCAACAGCTAGAACCTAAAGAAGTTTTCGAAAGCTTTCATACTTATGAACTTCTATTAGACGGATCTGAAAGGGAACGAAATGCCCTGGCCAAAAGAAAAATGTACCGTAGCTTGGCACCATGGGTAAGCGAGAACCCCATTTTTATGCACCTAACGACCACCGAGCCCAAAGCGGTAAAAGAAGCCATTGACCAATGTGCTCAAACAGGTTATGAAATGGTAATTCTCAGTTTCGGTAGTGGTCTGAATATGGAAGATACCACGGCGACCAACATCAAGAAGTTTAAGAAATTGGCCGATTATGCCCATAAAAAAGGAATTGAACTCGGGGGGTATTCGTTGTTTTCAAGTCGAAAGATTCATGATTCGGTCGATGTGATCAATAAAGAAACCTTAAAGCCCGGTGGGGCAAAATTTGGTAATGCACCATGTCTGGCTTCCGAGTGGGGCAATAGTTATCTCACCAAATTAAAATACTTTTTAGCGCAGACCGATTTTGATCTTTTAGAACACGATGGCCCATATCCGGGGGATTATTGTGCTTCAGTATCACACACTTATCATACAGGTTATGAAGACTCTCAATGGACGCAGTGGACCATGACCAAAGATTTTTACCAGTGGTTACGGGCACATGATATATACCTGAACGCCCCGGATTTTTATTTTTTACAGGGATCGAATAAATGTGGGATCGGGTATCGTGAAGTGAACTGGTCGTTGCCTAGAGATCAACAAATTTTGCTTGGCAGACAGAACATTTATGACGGTACTTGGGAAAAAACGCCTTCGATGGCATGGACCTTTGTACCGTTGACCGAATATCATGGTGGTGGGGCTGCTGCCACTTTAGAACCGTTGAAAGATCATTTAGATTCTTATGAAGCACACATGGTACAAAACTATGGTTCGGGCGTGCAGGCGTGTTATCGTGGGCCAAGGCTGTACGATTCTGAAAAAACAAAAGAATTGGTCGTTGATCAAATAGCGCATTATAAAACGTATCGCGATATTTTAAATTCCGATATCATCCATCTACGTAGACCCAATGGCCGTACATGGGACGGTTTTATGCACGTGAACAGTTCGCTTAATGAAAAGGCATTTGTCATGCTTTTTAATCCTACAGTACATGAAGTACAAGAAAAGCTAATTATTCCGTTATATTATACGGGCCTAGAACAGAGCGCCAACGTTGTTGATAAGAACAGCAATAAAAAAAGTATTAAGTTGAATCGAAGTTTTGAAATCGAACTAGAAGTAAACATACCTGCAAAAGGGTATTCTTGGTACCTCATTCGTTAAGTATTTTAGTATGAAAACAATTGTTAAGTATAAGGTATTGATAACCATGTTTGTTTTGTTGTCATCGTGTTCAAAAATTGAACCCCCAAAACCTGAGGGCCCCCTGCCTTCTCAGCGGCATTTGGCATGGCACGAACTTCAATATTACGCGTTCGTACATTTTAACATGAACACTTTTACCAATATGGAGTGGGGTACGGGCGGTGAGTCGCCTGAACAGTTCAACCCTACCGCCCTCGATACCCGTCAGTGGGCAAAAGTGGCGAAAGAGTCAGGCATGAAAGGCATTATCATAACGGCAAAGCACCACGATGGATTTTGCCTATGGCCAACAAAAACTACAGAGCATTCGGTAAAGAATTCCCCTTGGCGAGACGGCAAGGGCGATTTAATAAAAGAACTCTCGGAAGCCTGTAAACAATACGGACTCAAATTTGGTATTTATCTATCGCCTTGGGATCGTCATGACAAGGATTATGGCAAACCGGAATACGTTAAAAAATTCCATGAACAATTAACGGAACTTTTGAGCAATTACGGTGAAGTCTTTGAAGTATGGTTCGATGGTGCAAACGGCGGATCTGGGTATTATGGCGGAGCCAATGAAACTCGAAAAATAAACAACAAAACCTATTACCAATGGGATAAAACGACCGAGATTGTTCGCCAACTACAGCCCAATGCTGTAATTTTTAGCGATGGTGGCCCAGATATTCGTTGGGTAGGCACCGAAGAAGGGTTCGCGAACGAAACGAATTGGAGTATTATGAGGCGCGATGAAATATACCCGGGTTGGCCAAAGTATGTAGAACTTAGATCGGGCCACGAAGACGGTACGCATTGGTTGCCCGCCGAAGTGAATACGTCGATAAGGCCCGGATGGTACTATCATCCAGGGGAAGATCACCAAGTAAAAACCTTGCCAAGATTGGTACAGACCTACTATGAATCTATTGGTAGAAATGGCAATTTTCTACTGAACTTACCCGTTGATACCCGAGGGTTGGTCCATGAAAAAGATGTTGCCCAATTGGTCGCCTTGAAAAACCAGATCGATAAAGATTTCGCCAACGAAATTGGGCGGGCAGCTTTGGCCTCGGCGACCGATGTTCGTGGCGATCATGCACAATTCGATGCCAGTAGGGTCAATGATAGCAATCTTGAAAGCTATTGGTCTACCAATGACAGTGTTACCCAAGCCAGCATAACGCTTGATTTAGGGGAACCTACAGAAGTGAATAGAATACTATTACAAGAGTATATTCCTCTGGGCCAGCGTGTAAAACATTTTATAGTAGACGCTGAAGTTGATGGAAAATGGCGCGAGATCGACGGGCAAACGACCATTGGCTACAAAAGAATTTTACGTTTTAATACGGTTAAGGCGACCAAAATACGGGTAAACATTATGAAGTCCAAAGGGCCAGTAGCAATTTCTAACATAGAATTATATCGCGCCCCAAATCTTTTAGTAGCACCGCTTGCCAAAAGAAACCGCCAAGGCACGGTTTACCTTTCGGTGCCCGATAAAAATATCGATATAATCTATACCCTCGATGGTACAGAACCTACCCCACAATCAACGAAGTATGTGGCGCCACTTTTTATTAAAAAACCTACAACCTTAAAAGCAATAAGTGTGAACCCCGATGATGGCACTATGACCCCATCGGTTATTTACAATTTTGATTTGGCCAAAAACGATTGGAAAGTTATTTGGAGTACAACAGGAAACCTTTTAGATGCCGATAAAATTATCGATGAAGATCCTACTACTTTTTGGGCCACCGATGAAGGTGAGAAAAGTCCTCAAGAGGTCGTGATTGATTTAGGTGCAGTGGTTAATCTTTCAGGGTTTACTTATTTACCGATTCAAACCAGGTACCCATTCGGTATAATTACCAACTATGAATTTTCGGTCAGTACGAACAATAAAAATTGGAGAACGGTGTCAAAAGGTGAGTTTGGCAACATCGTCAATAACCGTATTGAGCAAGTAATTTCATTTAAACCCATAAAAGGGAGGTATATTAAGTTGAAAGGAGTTAAGGTCGATGGCCCTGATTTTAGGACATCTTTTGGCGAAATTGGGGTAATCACTACCGGAACTCGAAAATAACAGGTGATATAAACGTCGGTTTTCTAAAGTTTGAAAATCAATTGCATTGTACTAGTATGTAATAGGTTTAAATGCAAGAGCAAATTTCGCTAACGGTGGTCGTTAAAGATTTGCCTACCTAACTACAGCAGTTATTATTAAGGGCTTTAGTCGTTGTATTGTTTAGTGTTCCTCTATATCTTCTTTTTCAAAAGCACCCTTAGTGGAGTTTTTAATCCTATGGGTCATACTCTAAGGTAGTAATAGCCTTTCAAGAACTTCATTCTTAGTTAAGACCCCTCTTTTTTTAGTCCTCCAAACAAAGCTTTTTTGAATGTACAGTTTACAGCCTCAATGAAGGTAGTATAGCTAAAGTCATTACAGGGCTTCCTACTGTTGAGGCTTTTAAAAAGATAGTTTTTTCATGGTTTGTAATCTTTAAAGAGTTGTTATTTATGCAAAAGAATAAATAACAAAAGAATCCTATTGCCAAAGATTATTAAATCCAACAAATTGGATTTTAAAAATTAATAAGTCTTCGATTTTGTAAACTGCTTTAAAGATGATACCTTAATTTCGAAAATCGACCCCCAGGTTTATTTCAACAGTTTTACACTAGAATTAGATGGAGGATAAAAAGAATAAAAAATTAAGAAGTGCCGAATGGTTTAGTCCTAAAGATCCAAAATCGGCATTTATACATCGCTCTTGGATGCGAAATCAAGGCCTGCCTACCGATTATTTTGAAGGTCGGCCAGTTATCGGTATCTGTAATACTTGGTCGGAACTAACGCCTTGTAACGCTCATTTGCGCGATTTTGCCGAGTTTGTTAAAAAAGGAGTATTGGAAGCGGGGGGTGTACCTTATGAATTTCCGGTGACTAGCTGTGGTGAGATTTTAATGAGACCTACGGCTATGCTATTTCGAAATTTGGCGAGTATGGATACTGAAGAAAGTATTCGGGCCAATCCACTTGACGGGGTAGTGCTCTTAACAGGCTGCGACAAAACAACGCCTTCAACGGTGATGGGTGCCTGCAGTGTTGACTTGCCTACTATCGTTGTTCCGGGCGGCCCCATGTTGAACGGAAAGTATAAAGGTGAACGCATAGGGTCGGGCACGTTTGTCTGGCAATTAAAAGACAAAATTAAAAACGAGGGTTTTACACCTGAAGATCAAATCGAAGCCGAAATTTGTTCGGCACGAAGTGCCGGCCATTGCATGACCATGGGTACGGCTTCTACCATGGCCTGTATGGTGGAATCACTCGGATTAACTTTGCCGGGTGCCGCTGCCATTCCTGCGGTTGATTCTCGAAAAAAAGTAATGGCGCAATTATCGGGTCGGCGCATTGTTGAAATGGTAAAAGAAGATCTGAAAATATCAAAAATATTGACCAAGGAAGCCTTTGAAAATGCAATCAAAGTAAATGCGGCAGTAGGTGGGTCTACTAATTTTATTATTCATTTGCTCGCCATTGCAGGTAGGGTAGGCGTTAAATTGAATTTAAAGGAATTTGACACCTTGGGCAGTAAAATTCCGCTTTTAGTGAACTTGATGCCTTCGGGCACCTATCTCATGGAAGATTTTTTCGATGCCGGAGGATTGCCCGTGGTCATTAACGAAATGAAAAAGCACCTGCACCATAATGTGATTACGGTGAACGGAAAATCGTTGGTCGAAAATACTGCCAAAGCCGAATGTTATAATGAAGATGTAATTGCAAAACTTGAGAAGCCCTTTATGGAAGAAGCGGGTATTGCAGTGCTTTATGGCAACCTTTGTGAAAACGGCGCTGTAATAAAACCATCTGCGGCCACGCCTAAATTAATGAGCCATAAAGGCAAGGCGGTCGTTTTTGAGACCATAGAAGATTTTTTAGCATCAGTGGACGACCCAGATTTGGATATCGATGAAAATAGCATCATGGTACTCAAGGGAGTAGGTCCAGTGGGCTATCCAGGAATGGCGGAAGTTGGAAATATGGAAATTCCCGAAAAGCTCCTTAAAAAAGGCATCAAAGACATGGTCCGTATTTCCGATGGCCGTATGAGCGGTACCGCGTTTGGTACTGTAGTGCTTCACGTTTCTCCGGAATCGTCGGTTGGGGGACTTTTAGGCTTGGTGAAATCCGGTGATCAAATCATCTTGGACGTACCCAATCGAAAATTACATCTCGATGTAGATGAGGCTGAACTTCAAAAAAGAAAGGCCGCATGGATACCTCCGACCCCTGCGGTTACTAGAGGATATACCAGCCTATATACTAAACACGTTCAGCAATCACATTTAGGTGCGGATCTTGATTTTCTCGTTGGAAAATCAAGTGCAGATGTGACCCGCGACGCACACTAAAAACCAACCTATGTTAGCCATTGTACTATTAGTTCTAAGTGTACTTTTTATTATTTTATTGACGGTAAAATGGAAGGTGCATCCGTTTTTGGCCCTACTTGGCGCAGCCTTGTTCTTTGCCCTTTTTTCAGGGATGAACCTTGAAACCATCGTGACCTTGGTGAACGATGGTTTTGGCATAACCCTGGGAAAAATAGGCATTGTCATTGTTTTAGGAGTCATCATCGGGGCTTTTTTAGAGCATTCAGGGGGTGCCTATAAATTGGCAGAGGTAGTGCTAAAGGTCATTGGTAAAAAAAGGGTACATGCTGCCATGGGCATTGTTGGCTTTATTGTTTCAATTCCTGTATTTGCGGACAGTGGTTTTATTATTTTGAATCCCTTGAACAAGAGTTTGACCAAGAGGGCAGGCCTGTCCATCGTAGGTACTGCAACAGCACTGATATTAGGTTTAATGATTACGCATGTACTAGTGCCGCCTACCCCTGGGCCTATTGCCGCAGCAGGTATAATTGGTGCCGATGTAGGGCTCGTAATGCTTATTGGGCTGGTCGTCGGGGCACTTTCTTTAATGATCGCGATACCCTATTGTAAAAGAATGGGTTCAAAAATCTACATTGATCCCAATCCAGATATTACCGAAGAGGTCATCGCCGAAAAAATGAAGCAGGCCCCTAGTGCCTTTAAATCGTTTTTACCTATTCTGATACCGATCCTGTTGATCGTTGGCAAATCGATTATGGAGTTCAGCTTGGTCGAAGGTACCGAAGTTTCGGGCTTGGTAAAATTGGTTTCTTTTGTGGGGTCGCCGATTATAGCGTTGCTCATTGGAATGTTTCTTTCATTTTTACTTCCCAAAAAATTTGATCAAGATATGCTCTCGACCACCGGATGGGTGGGCAAGGCGCTCACCGATGCTTCGAACATCATTTTAATAACCGGGGCCGGAGGTATTTTCGGTACCATCCTTCAGAATAGTGGCATTGCCAATGTGTTGGCCGATTCGCTTTCAGGAGCAAATTTGGGCATTTGGCTCCCTTTTCTTTTATGCGCCGCCATTAAAACGGCCCAAGGTTCGTCAACGGTGGCCTTGATTACCACGGCGTCAATTGTTGCCCCTTTATTATTGACCATGGGGTTCAGTACCGAAATCGATAAGGCTTTGGTCGTTGCTGCGATCGGAGCTGGTGCTATGGTGGTCTCACACGCTAACGATAGCGGTTTTTGGATTCTCACCCAATTCTCGGGCATCGATGTAAAAACGGGGTATCGGGTCTACACCTTAGGTACCTTGATCGTTGGCGTTTTTGCGGCAACTATGATATATATCGCCTCCTTTATCCTTTAGATAAGTAATTGAAATAGGGTTGAACTTAGCAGAGTAAATCGATTTTATAGAAGCCAGAGCGACATTATTGCTTCGATAGTGCTTCGACATGCTCAGCACGTCAAGCGCTGTGTGACCAACTAGCCAACAATTTTTATTAGGTTGTAAGGTTTACTTTTGATTAAATAGTCCCGATAGGGGTTATATTCTTTTTGGTTTATAACTTATAATTTAAACCCTGAGGGGATTACGGCGCCTTTTTTGAGTACCACAATACCGTCTTTGATGACATAGGTATCCGTTTCGATATCCTCAAGATGCGGCCCCCCATCAATGGTGACATCATCGCCTATGCGGCAATTAATGTCTATGATGGTATTTTTGATAAAGCATCGCTCGCCGATACCTACAAGGATCTTGATATTATTATGTTCTATTTCTTCCAAGGTCTCATAGGTATCACTACCCATCATATACGTATTGATGACCGTTGACCCTTTTCCGATCCTAGCACGTACCCCAATAACCGATCGCTCTATTTTTGTGGCATGAATGATACAGCCGTCACTGATAACGGCCCGATCCATCTCGGTACCACTGATCTTCGAGGTCGGCAACATTCTTGCCCGTGTATAGATTACCTTTTCAGTGTCATACAGATTAAATTTTGGGATACTATCGGTAAGGCCCAGATTGGCTTCAAAGAAAGACTCCACATTTCCGATATCGGTCCAATAGCCTTCGAACGGATAACTGATGGTTTTATGGGTTCCAATGGATTGTGGAATGATCTCTTTTCCGAAATCCATGGTGTTGGGGTTGTTCATCAGGTTGATCAGCACCTCACGATTGAAGACGTAGATTCCCATGGAGGCAAGGTATATGCGCCCCTCCTGCTTCATTTCGTCACTTACTTCAGAATCCCAACCAGGTAATAATTCGGTCGATGGTTTTTCGATAAAGGAGGTAATATTATGTTCGTTATCGGTTTTTAGAATACCGAAAGAAGTGGCGTCATTGGCATGTACCGGAATCGTTCCAATCGTTATTTGCGCATTCGTACGCTTATGTTTATCGATCATCTCATTAAAATCCATCTGATATAATTGGTCGCCAGAAAGGATCAAGGCGTGGTCGAAATCATGCTGTAAAAAATGATGCATACTTTGTCTGACAGCATCGGCCGTACCTTGAAACCAATTACCACTCTCCATGGTCTGTTCGGCAGCCAATACATCTACAAAGGCGGAACTGAAAAAACTAAAATGATAGGTGTTTTTAATATGCCGGTTCAGCGAAGCTGAATTAAATTGCGTCAATACATACATTCGTTTGATCTCAGAATTAATGCAATTGGATATGGGAATATCCACTAAGCGATATTTACCGGCGATGGGTACGGCCGGTTTGGCCCTATTCTCTGTTAAAGGATAAAGGCGTGATCCTTGACCCCCGCCCAAAATAATGGCTAAAACTTTATTATTGTACATGTTCTTAGTGCGTTAACGATTTATATAATGCTTCGATTTGTTTGGCAATGGCCGCCCAGTCAAAGGT
>JBATIN010000030.1:0-1680 GCA_049667765.1 Flavobacteriaceae bacterium | reverse complement strand
CTGTTCATTATTTTTTTCATTGTTTCAATTACAACCACATCCGCCTCCTGTTTTTCCACCATTTGCACCAACTGCGGCTTCCCGGTAAGACTGTGCGATCACGAGGTTTCTATCGCATTTCTTTTCTGAAAGGGCCATGTCAGGGTCGTTGAGGTTTACTTTGTCATATTCCTTGACGATCACGCAGCTATTAAAAAAGGCTGCTACACTTACCAGCATTAAAAATCTATTCTTCATATTTTGTTGATTGCAATGTTTTTTGAGGTGGTAATATTTCCTGCTTCATCGATGATGATACATTCAATATTGGGCATTTGATTGATTCTGTCCATCCCAACTTCTTTCCCCATAACAAAGACAGAAGTTGCCAAAGCATCGGCCAGTTCTGCCTGAGGGGCAAAAACGGTAACACTTATAATGCCACTTGCCGGATATCCTGTTCGAGGATCTATGATATGCGAATATCGCTTGCCATTAAAACTAACGAACTTTTCGTAGTTGCCCGAGGTAACGACGGCCCCATGTTCAATAGGAAGCAGGGCAAAAGCCTTATTTTTGTCCATTGGGTTGGTAATCGCCACCTTCCAAGGTTCACCATTGGGCTGTTTCCCCCAAGTGTTCATATCGCCTGAAGCATTGATAATTCCTGCTTCAACGCCTTCAGCCATGAGCAGGGTTTTGGCCTTATCTGCCGCATACCCTTTTCCTATAGCGCCGAAACCTATTTTCATTCCTTCATGTTTCAGATATACGGTACTATTTGCTTTATCGAGTATTATATTTTGAAAGCCCACTTTTTCAACCGATGCTTTTATGGCCTCTTGCGAAGGCATTTGGGTCATGCTGCCATCAAACTTCCAAATTTTGTCCATGGAGGCATAACTAATATCAAAGGCCCCGTCGGTCATTTTTGAAAGTCTTATGGCTCGTTCAATAAGCTCAAACAATTCTTTATCGACCTTTACGGGACCGATACCTGCATTGTGATTCACCTCTGAGGTTTGCGAATTCGGATCCCACGAAGAAATCAAGCGTTCGATTCGCGTAATTTCAGCGATGGCACTTTCTATATGAATGTTGGCCGATGCCGAATCTTTGCCCACCACTGTAATATCGAAACGACTGCCCATTAACTTGAGCGTGCGTTTAAAAGGCTGCTGTGCAAGACTGCTGCCCATGGCAATGAAGCATAATAAGTAGGTAAAGGTTTTCAAACTATTTACTAAAAGAGGTAATTAATTTAATGTATTCTTCGGGCGAAATGTTTTTATAACTGGTTTCTTTTAAAACTTGGCCATCGGTGTCCATGACCACTACAAAAGGAAAGATCCCTTTCTTGTTATATACTTCGGCGAGCTTTTTATTGGCCGCCTGCTGTTCTTCTGAAAGTCCGTTTTTCTTTTTTCGGGGAAAATCGGCTTGCACCATTACAAAATGATCCGAGGCATATTTTTTAAAGGTTTCGGTACTCCAAATCTCCCGATCTAGTTTTATACAGGGGGCACACCAGTCAGACCCCTGAAAGACCAGTACAATGGTCTTCTTCTCCTTTTTGGCCATTTCTTTGGCCTTGGTAAAATCGGTCTGCCAATCTTGGGCGGTTAGGCCAGTGATGGTGAAGAATGAAATAATGAGGGTAAAAAAAAGTCTTCTCATATTTTACATGCTAATGTTGTTCTC
>JBATIN010000029.1:0-12650 GCA_049667765.1 Flavobacteriaceae bacterium | reverse complement strand
GGGTCAGATACAATTACAATCCGAAAGTGCCGAGTGTTACATGAAGGATATCCAGCTCCGGCCTATTTCAAAATTTCCGGGATGGATCAAAAAAGAAACAGGGTTGTACTAGATATCATTCAATTGTTAAAGATCACGTTTATGGGAAATCGGCTTAAAACATCAATACGTATCATAGGGTTTCTGATCACTGCCATAGTTCACGCCCAATCCCTACAACATCCCATTATTTATACCACCGACGCCGAAAGGCCGCAACTTTTAAAAACTATTGAAAATTATAAATGGGCGCAGGACATCATAGCACAATTACACCAAAACGTAGATCCAAAATTGGAAGCGTACCGCACCAATCCTTCCGTGATTTTGAACCTGCCCGATTTTAGTGACGGTAAGGTCGAAAAACACGAGTTCGATGCGACTCCCTGTGTTGCGAAACATCACGAAATACTTAAGATTGCATCCGAGGCGGGTATGCTCTACCATATTACCGAAGATGTCAAATACGCCCAATTATCCGCCGATATTCTATCCGCCTATATCGATGAACTCGCGCCAAGGGATGCAAGGACGACGACCATCTGCGGCAATGCATTTTTAGACCCTAGAACCTCCTATGCAACCTTTGCGCTAACCTATGATTTCATCCATGATTTTCTGCAAAAGGAAAACAACACCGTTTTTAACGCATCACTGGACAAAAGGATTCCCTTTGACGATGGCACAGCACAAAGGGTCTTACGGAATATGATAAGCAACGTACTGCAGGAATACGGGGAGCCGGACACCCATGGCAAAACGGTTTCCAACCACCCTATTTTAACAGCCCCAGGTGCACTGTTTATGATTCTGTGCGTTGCCGACGATACCGAACGGGAACGCTTGTTCCATGTATTTTGGGAAAAAGGCACGGCGCATCAGAATTCGTTCAAAAACACCATTTTGCCTATATTTTCCGACCAAGGCCTGTGGCCGGAATCTTTGAGCTATGGTTTTATGCCCATTATAAGCATGACCTTGAACATGGTGGACCGCATCAAACCCGAACTGGAAGTCACCAAAACTTCAAAACATATCTTCAATGGAAACTTTCTGTACGATTATTTAAGGTATCCCGATAGGCGATTTGTACGGTACGGCGATTCAAAGAGAAATGCGGATCAAACGGAAAAAAACTACCGATACGCCCTTCATATTGCCGAACGTAGGGGGTATTCCGATATCAAGGAAAAAGCGCAAATGGCTTTGCATCAGGCCTACAAAGCCCAAGGAGGGTACGCACCCGACATCAAAAGCAGTTCTCCGTACGACCAATACCAACATTTACAATTGTTCTGGGGTATTGATGTGCCAAAAGATCTGGACAGCGGCATCAATTTCGACAAAAAAACGGTAATTATAGAACACGCCGGTATCGCCCTCCAGCGAAATTCCTCGAAACAAAATAATGAACTCTACGGCCTGGTCGGAATCATCGGGGGCGCCCACTACGTACATTCACACCTTACGGGAATTGCTATGGAACTGTACGGGTCAGGTTATGTCATGGCACCTAATGCGGGACTACCGCCCAGCGTTCCTGAACGGCGAATTCCCCTGCACGAACATTATTTTAGGCTATACGCGGGCAATAATACCGTCGTGATTAACGGCACCTCCCATGGGCTGGATGAAGGCTCTTGGAAAGGCGATGCCAATGTTTGGCAAAATACCGTGGTCAATATCGCCGCAGAACCCAAACATTTAGAGGATGGCATTGCGGAGGAATTCAGTTTTGCCACCCAGTTCCTGAACGATACCGTGAACAATGCAACACAGGAACGGACCTTGGGCACGATCAGAACCAGCGACACCACCGGATATTATTTTGATCTGTTCCGTTCAAAGTCGAACGATATCAATAAATTCCATGATTACATTTATCATAATATTGGCGATAAGACCCACATCTTTGATTCCGAGGACCAAGCTTTGCCCCTTCAAAAAACAGACCGCTACCAAAACGATATCGGCGATGTGGTCAAGTCCCCCGGATGGCGCTATTTTGAAGAAACAAACACTACAGGGGCTACCGACAATGCGGTAAAAGTTAGGTTCGATATCGAATATGACGATACCTATATGCATCTATTGGTGCCTGAGGGTATTTCAAGGGAATATACCCAAGCCTTGGCACCGCCTACACGCGAGGCAAAAAATGGATATGTGGACAAAAAGACGCAAGTGCTGGCCATTAGACAGCAGGGCGAGGCATGGGACAATCCTTTTATTGGTGTTTTCGAACCCTCAAAAAGCATGGACGCAAGCGTTAAAACAGTAGCTCCACTAAAGGACGGCACAAAGACTATTGGCGCCATCGTCACATCCCAAGTGGGTGATACGCAAATCACGGACATCATTATCTCACAAGACAACAAGGAAGCTATTTATAAAAATGAAGAACTAGGGCTTACTTTCAAAGGGCGATTTGGCATTGTTCGCACCGTGGCTGGTGATAGTTCAACGAAAGTAGTCTTGTATATCGGCGAGGGTGAACAACTACAATTCGGCAAAGAAGAGCTCAACGCAAATTTGGAAAGCAGGGGTATATTGGAATTCGAAAGTTAAATAATAACAATTGATATGAAATATTATACTTCGGTTTTGTTCATCTTGGTTTTAAGTTTTTCCGCTTTTTCGCAAAACTTGCTCATCCTTACTAAAACCGGACAATACCGACATGCATCACTTCCCGATGCCATTAAAGGTTTTGTGGAAATGAGTGAGGAAAATGGTTGGAAATCTACTTTTACCGAAGATTCATCCTTCTTCACTGAAGAAACCTTGGCCAAGTTCGATGTTGTGGTATTCTTACTGACCAATAAGAACATCCTATCGGACAGTGAAAAGAAAGCTTTTCAGCACTTTATACAATCCGGAGGAGGGTTTGTAGGAGTGCATTCGGCTACGGTTACCGAATTGGAATGGCCGTGGTTCGGGGAACTTATAGGAGCACGGTTTATTGGCCATTCTGGAGTTCAAAAAGGTAAAATCCACATAGAAAATAAGGAGCACCCTTCCACACAACATATTAAAAAAGATTCTTTGGTTTGGGAAGATGAATGGTATGCGCTAGATAAAAGCCCGAGAGCCAATACCAATGTCCTTATCTCTTTGGATGAAAATTCGATAGATGTAAAAGAATTCAATGGTCGTGACATTTCTATGGATGACCACCCTATCGCTTGGTATCATGAATTTGATGGTGGGCGTGTTTTTCAAACACAATTAGGACATTGTTCTGAACTCTATCAAGACCCACTATTTAAAAAACATTTAATTGGAGCAATTTCTTGGGCCAGCGGTAAAGACAACTAGTTTAAAATTCTTCAGTCCGAGTAATCAATATCGGCCTCTCGATTTTAGGTCAAACTAAAGTTAAACGATGAAAAAATCATATATAACAATTGCCTTACTAGCATTTCTTTTATTTCAAAATGTTGAACTTTTTAGTCAAGACAAAGGATCTTGCACGGTACCCGATTTAAAGACTGGATTCGAAACCCCGCCTCCAGAGGCCAAAGCCCGCACTTGGTGGCATTGGATCAATGGCAACGTATCTAAAAAAGGAATTACGGCCGATTTGGAGGCGATGAAACGTGTAGGCATTCAAGAATTTCAATTGTTCAACGTTGCTCTGAATTTCCCAAAAGGTCCTGTAGACTATTTGAGTGATGAATGGCTCGATCTATTCCACTTTGCGGCGAAAGAGGCGAAACGCTTGGATTTGGAAATGGCCTTTCATAACGGTGCGGGTTGGTCCTCTAGTGGCGGGCCTTGGGTAACTCCGGAATACGCCATGCAAACGGTAGTTTTTAGCGAAATTAGTGTGCAAGGCAGTCAAAACATCAAAAAACGAATACCGCAACCAGAGTCTAAATTCGACTATTACCAAGATATCGCGGTGTTGGCGTTTCCGAAACCCAAACAAGATATCAAAATCGATAATCTCGATTATAAAAACCTATCTGAACGTATCCGAAATCATTTACTGCCTGATACTAAAGATATTCCAGAAGATGCGATCATCTCAAGTGAGGCTATCGTAGACGTAAGTTCCAAAATGTCCGAAGACGGAATTTTGGAATGGAACGTGCCTCAAGGCGAATGGATTATTTTAAGGATAGGCCATACCCCGATCGGCACAAAAAACCGCCCGGCCCCTGAAGAAGGTAGCGGTTTGGAAGTTGATAAAATGAGCAAAAAAGCGGTGGATGAATATTGGAAAGGGGGAGTCCAACCCATTATTGATAAATTGGGAGACCTTATTGGCACTACGGTGAACAACTGTCTGATCGATAGTTATGAGGTTGAAACTACGAATTGGACGACCGGCTTCGATACCGAATTCGAAAGGTTAAGGGGTTATGACCTATTCTCTTATCTACCCACCATGGCTGGTTATTATGTAAATAGTGGAGAAATCTCCGAACGTTTTCTTTGGGATTTTCGAAGAACCATCGGCGACTTGATCGCAGAAAATTACTATGCCCATTTTGGTGAGCTGCTCCATCAAAATGGAATGAAATTTTCCGTGGAACCCTACTGGGGGCCGTTTGACAATATGCAGGTGGGTGCCACCGGAGATATCGTCATGTGCGAGTTCTGGAGCGGGGGTTATCCGTTTTTCGATTCGCCCAAATTTGTATCATCCATAGCGCATTTGAACGGCAGCTCCATCGTAGGTGCAGAATCGTTTACCGGCGTGGGCGGATGGGACGAACATCCGGCACAACTAAAATCGATTGGCGATAGGGCATGGGCGGAAGGCATTACCCGTTTTATTTTTCATTCCTATGTACATCAACCCTATGATGTTGCCCCCGGTTTGGCACTGGGTTATTTCGGCACGGACTTTAACCGTTTAAACACCTGGTGGGACCAGAGCAAAGCGTTTATGGACTACATCGCACGCTCGCAGTATCTCTTACAGCAAGGTAAAAGCGTAGCGGACGTTTTGGTGTTTACGGGAGAGTCTTCGCCCAATACCGCTTTTCTTAAGCCTGAGATTAAAACCATGGGCTATGACTATGATGTAATCGGTGCCAACAAACTAAAAGACCTGTTCGTCGAAAACGGAATCATACGCACTCCCGTGGGTGGCGGCTATAAAGTTTTGGTACTGCCACCCTCCGATTGGGCAAAACCGGAAACACTTCAGAAAGTAAAGGAATTGGTAGATGCGGGAGGAAAAGTCATAGGCAGCAGACCCTCTAAATCCCCTAGTTTAACCAATTATCCAGACTGTGATGACGAGGTTGAAAACTTGGCTAATACCCTGTGGTCAGAGGGTGCGGTGAAAGATATATCCATTGAAGAATTTTTAAATAAACATAATCAACCGGCCGATTTTAGCATTGAAAATGAAGATGATTCCGATATCAGTTTTATCCACAGAAAAACCGATGATGCCGATATCTATTTTATCGCCAATGCCCGAAAAGAAAGTAGGGAGATTACGGGGCGATTCAGGATTTCTGGCAAGCAACCGGAATTATGGAATGCCGAAACGGGAACAACAAAAGACCACGTGGTGTACCGAGAAAATAGCGATGGCACCACAACTGTTCCCCTGTCTTTAGGAATGGAGGAATCGGTGTTTATCATCTTTAAAAAACCGACTACTAAGCAACATCTTTTAGAAACCGAGATGGAACTTGAAAAACCAGCTTTGGAACCCCTTTCAAACTTAAAAATTACCAAGGCCGAGTTCGGTACATTTTTACAAGAAGGTTTGGTCGATATTACGGATAATGTCGCCAAGGGGGTTAAAGATGGACTATTGGACATCCAAATTTCTCGGTCCATTTGTGATTGCGATCCCGCCATGGGATATAAGAAGAAAGTCCGTATAGAATATCAAATCGGAGAAACTACACATCAATTGGTCGCCGAGGAACGGGAACATATACGTATTGATGCTGGAGACGTAGCACTGAAAATCTCAAAAGCGGTCTTCGGAAAGTTCAAACCGGAAACCAAAGGAGTGCCCAAATATTATCCCACTTATAATATTACTGAAAAAATAAAAGACTTGGTAGCATCGGGAAGTTATGATATTCCGGTAACCGATCAATTGATAGAAAATAAAAAACCCGAAGGCGATAAAACAGCCTTAAAAATAACGTTTACTACCGATGGCGAAGAACGCACGGTAATCATTCCCGAAGGGCAAACTTTAAAATTATCTAAAGACAAATCTAAATCGGATTTGGTAGTTAAGGGCGAAAAAATACATTGGATTACACCGAATGCCGGTACATTGACCTACACCAATCTTTTGGGAGAAACAAAAACTATGCACGTGAAGTCCGTCCCGGAACCAATGGAAATAGCCGGCCCTTGGGAAGTTACTTTCCCAACCAAATTAGGAACTCCTGAAAAAGCGAATTTTGATGTATTACTTTCGTGGACAGAGGCTGACGAAAAAGGCATTCAACATTTTTCCGGTACAGTGACCTATAGCAAAGAATTTGTATTGCCTAAAAGTTTTCTTCAATCGGATACCTCATTGGAGCTTGATTTGGGTAGCGTAGCCGTTATTGCAGAGGTCATCATTAACGGAAAGAATGCCGGTACTTTATGGAAAGCGCCTTTCAGAGTGAACATAGATGAATTTGTAACGAAAGGCACGAATACCTTAGAAGTAAAAGTGACCAATCTTTGGCCGAATAGGTTGATCGGTGACGAGAGCCTATCCTTAGATTATGAACGGAATGGCAATAAAACCAAGGCAGTACCTGAATGGTTAAATAATAACACAGAACGCTCTTCGGAAAGAACCACGTTTTCATCTTGGAAGCATTGGAACGCTGATGACACCTTGTTGACATCCGGTCTTTTGGGGCCGGTACGCATCATTCCGTTTAAAAAGCTGGATTTAAATTGAACATGTTTCTAAAAAATAAAAAATGAGAATCACAAAAATCTTAATTGTTGCAGTAACGCTACTGTTCTGCTGCTGTACACCCGTTGCAGAGGAAACACTTTCAGGCCTAAAATGCGAGTATAAGGAGAATCCGCCGGGTATCGATACTACCGCACCGCGATTTAGCTGGATAATATCGCAACAAGAATCCACCAGAGGACAAAAACAAACCGCTTATCAGATTATAGTGGCATCCAGTTTAGAAAATATAAACCAGAACAAAGGAGACCTGTGGGATTCTGGTAAAGTAGCATCGGACCAGTCCGTGAACGTAGCCTATGCAGGAAAAGAACTGGAATCCTCAAGGCAATATTATTGGAAAGTCAAAGTTTGGGAGATTTCAGGCCATTCCTCTGCTTGGAGTGAGAACGCCCATTTTTCCATGGGACTTTTAGAACAAGACGATTGGATTGGTAAGTGGATTTATAAGGAAAACCAAAACAAGAAAGACCACAACTGGTATCGAAAGAATTTCACATTGGATGAAAATCCGGAGTCCGCATTTATCCATGTGGCCTCTTTTGGGTACCACGAAGTCTATGTCAACGGACAAAAAGTGAGCGAAGCCGTCATGAACCCTGTTGCCTCGTTTATGAAGAAGCGGTTGCCCTACCTTACCTATGACATTAAGGACTTTTTAACCGAGGGCGACAATGTCATCGGTATTTGGCATGCGGCAGGTTGGGCTAGATGGGCCCGGGTCAAAGCCTATTACGACCCTCCGTTTGTATTTAAGGCACAGGCTAGTATTGCACTTGAGGATACCACTTTAACCCTAAAGACTGACAACACCTGGAAATGTAAAAAAAGCTACAGTGCCTACATTGGTTCCTGGGATATTTTGGATTTTGGCGGCGAAATCACTGATGAACGTTTACGGGAGGATGATTGGAACACGGCCGAATACGATGATAGTGATTGGACGAACGCCGTGGTGTTCGATAATGAAAATGCCAAAGAAATTGGCTATACCAATTTAAATTTAGGCGATAAAGGAGCCATTCGCGGCCCTAACACAGATGCCAATCCGCCTACCAGTAAAATCACGGCTACCCTAAGTGCTCAAATGGTAGAGCCGCAAGTTAAATATAAAGAGATAACCCCCATTGGTGTTGTGAAAAACAAAAAAGGCAACTACATCATCGATATGGGCGAAAACTACACGGGCTATTTTGAAATGAGCCTTTTCAACGGCAAGGAAGGTGATACCATCACGTTCGAAATTGCCGACCACAAAGAAATTACTACCTCTTGGGATCAACGCAGCCTATATGTTTTTGACGAAACGGGAGAAGGACATTTTACGAACCGTTTTAATCTCGCGGGCGGTAGATTTGTTACGGTCAATGGCATCGACTACCAACCGGACCTAAAAGATATCAAGGGCTATGTGATTACCAATGATAGAAGACAGATCAGTAGTTTTGAAAGTTCCAGTGAGCTGCTCAACAAGATCTATCAGATCAACTTGAATACCTATATCGCGAACACCATAGATGGTATTCTGGTAGATTGCCCGCATCGGGAACGCAGGGGCTGGGGCGAGGTGACCGTGGCGGCTATGTACGGCGATGCCCTACCCAATTTTGAAAGTGGCGCCTACATGTCGCAATACGCCCAGTTTATGCAAGATACGCAGACCGATGATGGTAAAATGCAGGCCGTAATCAACGGAGATGATTTTGAGTTTCTGATGTGGATGGCCAATAGCCCCATTACCATTTGGGAAACCTACCGCATGTTGGGTGATGAACGTTTACTCAACAACCACTATGAAAGCATGAAAAAGTGGATGCACTGGTTGTACGAACATTCGGATTACGAGGCCGCAGGTGCACTAAAAATTGGTAAGCAAGGCACCTTGGAATTCCCAGGATTGGGCGATTGGTGCACGCCCAGAGGCAATTTTTGGACCTCGAGCAACTCTTCGGAATCCGCACATTTTAATAATGCAGTATATGCCTTTATGTTGGAAAACGCCTTGAATATCGCCAAAACGCTGAACAAACCGGAAGATGTAGCGCTATTTTCAAAGCGATTGGAAGTACAGCGAAAAGCAACACATGATAACCTATACGACCCGGAAACGGGAAAATATGGCGAAGGGCATCAAGTCAATCAGGCGTTTGCGCTGATTTCTGGGGTAACCCCGGAATCTGAAAAGCAAAAAGTCTACGATAATCTGGTAGACCAAGTCCTCTATAAATTTCCGTACTACGATACGGGCAGTTCTGGTCAGGCCCTATATACCCGCTATTTTACGGAGTACGGAGAGCGAATGGACTTAATTTATGAGCTTTTAAAAGATAAAAGACACCCGAGCTATGGCTACTTTTTGGAACAAGGAAAAACGGTGTGGCCAGAGCGATGGTCGGCCATTGGAAACAGTCAAATTCATACTTGTTATACAGGAATTGGAGGTTATTTCATCAAGGGATTTGGGGGCATTCGTCCAGACCCTGAACATCCGGGTATGCAACATTTTCTCGTAAAACCGGTGCCAGTGGGCGACTTGACCTATGCGAATACTAGCTATACATCCAGCTATGGTAACATCACGGTAAATTGGAAAAAAGTGGATGAAGGAGCAACCTATCATGTTAAAATTCCTGTAAACACATCGGCAAAAATATATATCCCTGCTAACGACAGTAATGATATAATGGAAGGTGAAACACTTGCAGCGGAGAGTGATGGCATCAAATTTATTGGGATGGAAAAAAGTGATGCCGTAGGCAATTATGCGATTTTTGAAGTGGGTTCAGGCATTTACAATTTCAAAGTGGGCGAATTGCCCGAAGTAAGCTATCCGGACCCGCTAAATAAACCTGACAACCTCTCTTTAATAGGACGGATGAATGCCTCGTCAATGACTATTGAATCCGAAAAACTTCCCGTTTTTGAGGCGTTTAGAGCCAATGACGAAAACCCGGAAACCCAATGGAAAGCGAATGCCACAAGCAAGGAATGGTTGGAAGTTGAATGGTTTAAACCACAGACCTTTAATAAAGTTGTCATCGACGAAGTAGGGGCTGCTATTTCAAAGTATACCATCCAGATTTGGAAGGAAGGGTCATGGCAAGATATTGTTTCAGGCAGCCGGTGTGGTATGAATAAATTACATGCATTTGACACGGTTATCACTTCAAAATGTAGGGTTTTCGTAGAACAGGCAACTGCACCGCCATCTATTTCCGAGCTGACAATTTTGAACTCAAAAAACCCCATTTAAAATGATAAAAGTAGGATTATTTGGTATCGGATTGGAAACTTATTGGCCCCAATTTGAGGGCTTATTGGAACGGCTGGAAGGTTATCAAAACCAGATAGCTAAAAAGATGGAAGGTTTTGGGGCCGAGGTCATCAACGTAGGATTAGTAGATTCCCCCGAAAAGGCAAGAAAAACGGCGCAAACCTTAAAAACGGAAGATGTAGATATACTGTTTTTATATGTTTCCACGTATGCTTTGTCATCTACGGTGCTTCCCGTTGTGCAGAAATTAAAATGTCCAGTTATCATTTTGAACATTCAACCTGTAGCTGCCATAGACTACGAACGTTTTAACGCCTTAGGGGATCGGGGGAAAATGACGGGGGAATGGTTGGCACATTGCCAAGCCTGTTCCGTGCCTGAACTGGCTAATGTTTTCAATCGATCAGGTATAGATTATGAATTCGTGACCGGCTATCTGGACGAGCAAGCAGTCTGGGACGATATCCAAGATTGGATAGATGCCGCGCATGTAAAGTCTGTAATGGCGAACAATCGTTTAGGGGTTTTGGGCCATTATTATGGTGGTATGTTGGATGTGTATGCCGATTTGACCAAACAATCCGCCGCTTTTGGTACACACATAGAAATTGTAGAAATGTGTGAACTCAAAAAATATAGAGATGCCGTTACCGATAAAGAAGTCGCTGGAAAGTTAGCAGAATTCCAAAAAATGTTTGAAGTCGTTGATAGTTGCGAGGATGCCGAATTGATGCGGGCTGCAAAAACATCGATAGCCTTAGACAAATTAGTGAAGAATCATGATTTAGGCTCTTTGGCCTATTATTACGAAGGCGAAAACGGCAACGAATATGAAAATATAGTAACCTCGGTAATTGCCGGAAATACCTTGCTAACAGGAAAAAATGTGCCAGTTGCTGGGGAGTATGAAGTGAAGAATGCCCAGGCTATGAAAATTATGGACGCTTTTGGGGTGGGTGGATCATTTTCCGAGTTTTATGCGATGGATTTCAATGATGATATTGTGATGCTAGGGCACGACGGTCCCGCGCATTTTGCCATCGCCGAGGGTAAAGTGCAATTGGTGCCATTGCCCGTTTATCATGGTAAACCCGGCAAGGGCTTATCCATTCAAATGACAGTAAAACATGGGCCGGTAACCTTACTTTCTGTGGTAGAGGGCAAGGATGATGTTTTTTTACTAGTAGCAGAGGGAGAATCCGTAAAAGGTCCTGTTTTACAAATCGGTAATACCAATAGTCGCTATCGCTTTTCCATTGGAGCTAGGGGCTTTATGAACGAATGGTCCAAACAAGGGCCATCGCACCACTGCGCTATTGGCGTTGGGCATATCGCCAATAAAATTGAAAAACTGGGGAATTTATTGAACCTAAGGGTGGTTAAAATCTGTTAGAATAAAACGTTATGCAAGCATTATTGGGAGTACTTTTTCATTCGTTGGGCGGCATTGCAGCCGGTAGTTTCTATATGCCTTATAATAAGGTAAAAAACTGGGCTTGGGAAAGTTATTGGATGGTGGGTGGCCTCATGTCATGGCTCATTGTGCCTCCCATTGCCGCTTGGCTGACCGTCCCTGATTTTATGGAAATCATAGCTGTGGCATCGGGAAGTTTACTCTTCTTTACCTATGTCATGGGATTGCTCTGGGGCGTTGGCGGACTATCCTACGGTTTGGGCATCCGGTATCTGGGGATGTCTTTGGGCAATTCTGTGGTACTGGGTTTTTGTGCCGCTTTTGGGGCCTTGGTTCCTCCTATATACTACAATATCGTTCCAACGGAAGGAAAAATTCCTTTTACGGATATGCTGGCGGCTACTGGCGGACAAATAGTGCTTTTGGGGGTACTCGTATGTATTCTGGGCATCGCGATTTGTGGTAAGGCCGGGATGCTAAAGGAGAAGGAACTATCGGAAGAAGAAAAGAAGCAAAGCGTGGCCGAGTTCAACCTTGTCAAAGGATTGGCCGTTGCCATTCTATCGGGTATACTAAGCGCCTTTTTCAATTTCGGGATTGAATCCGGAAAGCCCTTGGCTGAAGCGGCCATAGCGGCAGGTAACGATAGTCTGTTTGCCAACAACGTCACTTTTGTGGTCATCCTTTGGGGCGGACTCACCACCAACCTCATTTGGACCACCGCCTTGAGCCTTAAGAACAAATCCTATACCGATTTTGTGAATACGGACTCCCCCATCGGCAAAAACATAGGTTTCGCTGCTTTGGCGGGATTCATCTGGTTTCTACAGTTCTTTTTTTACGGGATGGGAGAAAGCAAATTGGGCAATGGGGCCAGTTCCTGGATCTTGCACATGTCCACCATCATTTTAACCGCCAATCTATGGGGAATTTACAGAAAAGAGTGGAAAGGGGTAGCTAGAAAAACAAAGGCGACCATTATCGTTGGTATCTTAGTTATCCTACTATCAGTGGTG
>JBATIN010000028.1:0-9091 GCA_049667765.1 Flavobacteriaceae bacterium | reverse complement strand
GCTTTTTCGACCAAGCCATCCTTTAATAGTTTAATATTGATTTTATCGGTTACTTCATATCCTGAATCTTTTCGCATATTCTGAATACGGTTTACCAATTCTCTGGCAATTCCTTCTTGTCGTAGGCTTTCATTAAGAGTCACATCAAGTGCCACCGTCAAGGCTCCTGAACTGGCCACCAACCAGCCTTCAATGTCTTGAGAACTGATTTCTACATCGTTTAACTGTAAAATAGTGATTTTATTTTCAACTTTGATCGTTAATTCGCCCTCTTGTTCAATTTTTTGGATGTCCTCCTGTCCAAGGGCAGAAATTGCTTGGGCAACATGTTTCATGTCTTTTCCGAATTTTGGACCCAACACCTTAAAATTGGGCTTGATCTGTTTTACCAAAATTCCTGAAGCATCATCTAGAAGTTCAATTTCTTTGACGTTCACTTCAGACTTGATCAAGTCGGCTACAGCTTCTATGGCCTGTCGCTCTTTTTTACCAAAAACAGGAATCATCACCTTTTGTAATGGTTGCCTTACTTTTATTTTTTCCTTTTGGCGGATGGAAAGCACCAAGGAAGAGATGGTTTGCGCTTTCGACATTTTACTTTCTAAATCCTTATCGACGACACTCGGCTCGTAAACAGGAAAATCGGACAAATGTACACTTTCAAATTTTTCCTTTTTTGTGGTATTGGTCAGGTCTCTATACAGCTGGTCCATATAAAAAGGTGCAATCGGTGCTGATAATTTAGCAACCGTTACCAAGCAGGTATACAGTGTCTGATAGGCCGAAATTTTATCAGCTTGATAATCGCCTTTCCAAAAACGTCTTCTGCTCAAGCGCACATACCAATTGCTAAGATTCTCTTGAACATATTCTGAAATGGCCCTGGCCGCCTTGGTGGGTTCATAGTCGCCATACGCCTCATCAACGGTCTTGATTAGGCTATGTAGTTCCGATAAAATCCAACGGTCTATTTCAGGGCGTTGGTCTAGCGGTATTTCAGGCTCTGAATAATTGAATTCATCAATATTGGCATACAATGCAAAAAAGGAATACGTATTATAAAGGGTGCCGAAAAACTTTCGTTTTACTTCTACGATACCGTCAATATCGAACTTAAGATTGTCCCATGGGTTAGCGTTACTTATCATGTACCAACGGGTCGCATCGGCGCCATAATCCTTCATGGTTTGAAAAGGGTCTGTGGCATTGCCCAATCGTTTTGACATTTTTTTGCCCTCCTTGTCCAACACCAATCCGTTAGAAACTACATTTTTATAGGCCACCGAATCAAAGACCATTGTGGCGATAGCATGTAGGGTATAAAACCAACCCCGAGTTTGATCGACGCCTTCTGCAATAAAATCGGCCGGAAAAGTCTCCCCCTTATCTATAAATTCTTTATTCTCAAATGGGTAGTGCCATTGTGCATAGGGCATTGATCCACTATCGAACCAAACATCGATAAGATCGCTTTCTCGTTTCATGGATTTACCAGAAGACGAAACCAAGATGATCTGGTCAACAATATTCTTGTGCAGATCGATTTTGTCATAATTCTCTTCCGACATATCACCCACCTCAAAATCTTCAAAAATATCTTTTTGTAATACTCCGGCCTCAACGGCCTTTTTCATTTCCAATTTTAATTCGGAAACCGACCCTATCATTATTTCTTCACCACCATCTTCAGTTCTCCAAATAGGCAGGGGAATTCCCCAATATCGTGATCTTGATAGGTTCCAATCATTGGCATTGGCAAGCCAATTGCCAAAACGACCTTCTCCTGTAGCTTTTGGTTTCCAATTGATCGTCTGGTTCAAATCGAACATTCGATTTTTTACCTCGGTAATTTTAATGAACCAAGAATCTAATGGGTAATATAAAATCGGTTTGTCGGTACGCCAGCAATTGGGGTAACTATGCACATATTTCTCTACCTTAAAGGCTTTGTTCTCTTCTTTGAGTTTTATGGCAATCTCTACATCAATAGAACGTTCGGGTGCCTCACCGTCCTCATAATACTCGTTTTTTACATATTTACCGCCCAATTCGTTCATTTCAGGTCGGAATTTTCCTTGCAGATCCACCAATGGCACAGGATTACTATTTTCATCCAGCACCAGCAAAGGTGGCACTGGTGGAGTCGCCTTTTGGGCCACGAACATATCGTCTGCACCAAAAGTAGGTGCAGTATGAACAATTCCGGTTCCATCTTCGGTGGTTACAAAATCACCCTCTATGACACGAAAGGCATGTTCTGGATTTTGATACGGCAACGCATATTTCAATAACTGCTCATATCGAATTCCTACCAAATCTTTTCCCGAAAATTCTTTCACTACAAAAAACGGAATCTTTTTATCCCCGGATTGGTATTCAAGAAGTTCGGGCTTAGTTTCAACCTGTTGGAATTTTCCCGAAAACTGCTTGCCGACCAAGTTTTTTGCCAGAATCACGTTCATGGGTTCAAAAGTGTATTGATTATAGGTTTCCACCAGTACATAATCAATCTTAGGTCCAATGGTCAAAGCGGTGTTCGACGGAAGTGTCCATGGTGTAGTCGTCCATGCCAAAAAATAGATAGTACCTTCATCCTGTAAAAAATCGGGAAGGGTATTCTCCATAGCCTTAAACTGGGCAACCACTGTGGTATCGGTAACATCTTGATAAGTTCCGGGCTGGTTCAATTCATGAGAACTTAACCCCGTGCCTGCTTTCGGCGAATACGGTTGAATTGTATAGCCCTTATAGATAAGCCCTTTGTCATAAATCTGTTTGAGCAACCACCAGACCGATTCCATGTACTTGGACTTATAGGTAATATAAGGATCGTGCATGTCTACCCAATAGCCGATTTTCTCGGTCATATCGTTCCAGACATCCGTATAGCGCATTACCGCTTTTTTACAAGCTGCATTATACTCTTCTATAGAAATTTTTGTGCCTATATCTTCTTTGGTGATTCCCAATTCTTTCTCAACACCAAGTTCTATGGGAAGGCCATGGGTATCCCAGCCGGCCTTTCGCTTTACCTGAAACCCTTTCATGGTTTTGTACCGTGGAAAAATATCTTTTATGGTTCTTGCCATCACATGGTGAATACCTGGCATTCCGTTCGCAGATGGCGGACCTTCATAGAAGACATAACTTGGCTTGCCCGCTTTTGAAGAAACACTTTTTTCAAAAACATCATTTTCCTTCCAGAAGCGCAAAATTTCTTCTGCCACCTTGGGTAAATCGAGCTTGTCGTAACCTGCGAATTTCATAATTCCTACTGTCGTACAATTGAAGGGTGCAAAATTATAAATTTAGAATGAATATATAAGGTTTATGACCCCATGAAATGCCTGATTGTACTGCTGGCCCGATTCTATTGCTCGATAACAACATCTAAAAAACGATTTAATACGTATATCTTCCATCAAATAAATAAACACTAAAACAAATCAAAATGAAAAAAGTAATTTTTGGATCAATTTTAATGCTTGCCTTAAGTCTATCTTTCGTTTCTTGTAGAGAAACTACCGATAAAGCAAAGGAAGGAATGGAAGATGCAGGTGCAGCTCTTGAAGAAGCTGGTGATGACGTAATGGATTCTGCAGAGGAAGTTGGTGGAGACTTGAAAGAAGCCGGTGAAGATGCTTTGGATGCAGCAGGTAACGCAGTAGACGGAGCAACGGATGCAGCTGGAAATGCAATTGATGGTGCTAAAGATGCCGCTGGAAAAGCAGTTGATAACGCTACTGATGCTGCCGGTAATGCCGTTGACGGCGCTAAAGATGCAGCTGGTAACGCAGTTGACAAGGCAAAAGAAGTTGCTAAAGATGTAAAAGACAAAGTAAAGAACTAAGTCACAAAATTCTTATTGAAAAGCCCTGGTCGAAAGTCCGGGGCTTTTTTATTCTAGAACGAATACCCTAAGCCCAATATCATATTAATACCCGGGGCCACAATGCCCGAAGAATAGGTTCTATATCGTTGATCCGTAAAATTTTCAAGAGTTAAAGATGCTTTTATGGCATTAGAAATAGTGTACTGCGAACGAAAATTCAAGGTATACCAAGCCGGTGAATATGGGTTGCCATTTTTATCAACCGCATAGATATAGGCCTTGCTTCTTTCCGATAGGGTAAGATCATCATAAGCAATTTCGCCATTAAAATTTAAGAAAAGGTCAGTATGTAATCTTTGATTTTTAAACTTGAAATGAAAGTCGCCGAAGGTTGGGGCCGCATGTCTAGCAGGAGAATCGGTACCATCGTCTTCTTCTTCAATCCCCTCGGTCAAAGTAAGGTTGGATGCTAATGAAAAATTATCGGTCAAAAACGCCTCTAACCCAAATTCAAAACCATACACATAGGCTTTAGCGGCATTTTGAATGGCCTGAACATTACTAAGTTCTCCTTTATATTCCATTTGTGATTGGCCATTGTACTGAAAGTCACGACGTACCAAGGCGTCTACCAAATACGTATAGAAAGCAGCTCCTTTGAATACCACTATATCATTAAAGTTCTTTTGTATGCCCAATTCCGTATTATAAGCATATTCAGGCTCAAGATCCGTATTCGGTACTACGACCGACCCGGGTTCCGAATCGAACAGTTTTCCGACATCATCAATATTAGGTGATCTAAAGCCTGTGGATCCGTTCCAGGTAATTTGAAGATGCGCCCTAGGAAACCAGCTCATACCAATACTACCTGTTAATGCCCCGGTACTCAGATCGGCATTGTCAAATGGAAATGGATAAAACGTCTTATCAAAAAGGGCATCAATCCAAACATGGCTATACCGCAAGCCGGACAACAAGGTGAAATTTGGCCTAGCCTTGTACTCTGTATTGATATACCCCGCAGTGGTCTGCCAAGTTGATCCGTTGGGATAACGCGATGCCGCCCCCGTGACCTCTTGAGTCTGGATATTGGTGACACTTCCGAAAGAATGTACTTTATTAAAAAGGTATTCAGCACCATAATACAATCGAAGATTTCCTATTTTTTTGTTTTCGAAATCTATATTGGTTGAAATAGCATCGACCTTTTCATTCGTCGAGAACAGCTCATCACTATCAAAACCTCGATCATTTCTACTCTCTTCAAAAAACTGATAGGCAGTTGTAATTTTTAGTCCGTCATAAAACTTTCCCTTCCCTTTTTTATTCAATTGCAAATTGGACATAAACCACTTTTGTGGCCCATAGTACCATTCCGCAGAACGTAAACCATCACCGGCACTATTTGGGCGGATCAGACGGTCAAACCGCGAATAATCGGAAGTCTGTGAATAATGGGTGCCAAGCTGTATATTCCAGTAATTACTTGGCTTGAACACCGCTTTCTGCATAACATTGATCTGATTATACCCTGAAGGCAACTGTTTTTTAGGTTTTTCATTGGCGACCAACATATCTAACCCATTTTCTGTCACCACATAATTATTGCGCAAATACGTATCGGGACCATGCGTGCCCATGACCAAATCGCCAAAATTATTGTAGGATATACTGGTGAGTAATCCCCAGTTTTTCTTTGCGAAACTAATGTCAAAATGTACCGTATTTTCTAAATTGGCCGATGAAAACCTATAACTGGCATTACCCGAATAAATCAGACTATCATTATGGGACAACATTGGTTTTTTGGTGTAAAAGTTCATTACCCCCCCTATGGCATCACTACCATAAATAACCGAACCAGGACCAAAGATGACCTCGGTGTTCTTGATCGAAAGTGGGTCGATTGAAATTACATTTTGAAGATTCCCGCCTCTAAAAATCGCGTTGTTCATACGTACACCATCAACCGATAATAACAACCTGTTAGTTGCAAAACCACGTATCATAGGGCTACCGCCGCCTAATTGGCTTTTCTGCACAAAGACCTTTCCACTGTTTTGTAATAGATCAGCCGAGGTCTGTGGATTGGTAAAAGCAATAGTTCTGGCATCAATGGATTCGATTTTTTGGGGAATGTCTTTTTTTTGCTGCTCCCATTTAGATATCGACATGACCACCTCATCTAATTCTTCAGCCTTCAAGTCAAGCAATAATCGTTTGCCCTGTTTAAGTAGTTGAGATTTTAATATTTTACGGAGCTCGTAGCTTAAATGTTTGAAGGTAATTCGCTCATTTGATTCAAAACCGCTTACATCACATTTGCCGTCAAAACCTGAAATGGAAGTCTTAGTCCGGTTGGAATTGAATGCCAAGACATTCGCGACCGGTTCACGTGTATCGGCATCAAAAATGGTAATCTCTTGAGCTGAAACAACGCTGACGACCAAACTATACACCAAAAGAAAAATCCTGCGCATATTAGTAAAAAACTTCATTTAAAATAGCGAGGGATCGGGGTTTTCGAAATCCCTGTAAATGTAACTCAAAATAAAGAACAATAGATTTCAACAACTCTTGACGGTTGGCCTTCTTCATTTTGATCGTATGTATTGCATCAAAATTTATGCCCAACATACTTTTGAAGTGCACTAAATTTTCACTTGTAACCATGGGATTTAATGAAGGTGAGTCGGTAAATTCACCTTCATGAAGGTCAAAATAAGCTTTGTCGCTTTGGGAAATGTCTGGATAAAAACCAAAATATTTGGTTAGCCCCAGTAAAAAATAGATATGGAAATTCGAAATCTCATCATGCACATCCAACCATTGTAGCGACGCCTCCAAATACGCATAAAGTTCCTCGTTTCGCTCTTCTTCAAGAATACTGCTAGCCAACATTTCTGCCAAGAAAAGGGTCATTGCATTTTTCTTGATTTCGGAGTGCAGTGTAGTATAGGGGTAATCAATTTTTGCTTCTCGTATCGTTTCAAGGGTGCCTTTATTTTTGTGAACGGCCACAATCTCCAATTGGGTCAAGGGTTGAAAATAGGCTGTTTTCAATTTCCCTTTTTTGGATGCAAGTACTCCCTTAAGTAAATACGATTTTAAACCATCTGAGTAGGTAAACGCCTTAACAATAAGGCTTGTATCTCCAAATTTTAATGAAGAAAGTATAATGGCTTTGGTTGTTACTTGCATTTATAACCGATGGTTGAGTGCAAATATAAAAGGATAATCGTGAAAAGGATTCAATATAAAAGAGGCTTTCCAAAAATATGGAAAGCCTCTTTAATTCCAAATTCAAAGCTTTAAATTACACCTTGGGCCAGCATAGCATCGGCTACCTTTACAAAACCCGCAATGTTCGCGCCTTTGACATAGTTACAATAGCCATCTTTTTCTTTACCGTACTGAATACAGGAATCATGAATGTCGGCCATAATACCTTTTAATCGCTCGTCGACCTCTTCTCGTGTCCAGCTAATGCGCAACGAGTTTTGCGACATTTCAAGCCCTGATGTCGCTACACCACCTGCATTGGAGGCTTTACCCGGAGCGAATAGAATTTTCGCCTCGTGGAAGGCATGGATTGCTTCTGGGGTTGAAGGCATGTTGGCTCCTTCTGCCACGCAGATACAATTATTCTTTATCAAGGTCTTAGCACTTTTTCCATCAAGCTCATTTTGGGTAGCACAAGGCAATGCGATGTCACATTTTACCTCCCATGGGGTTTTACCCTTCAAGAATTTGGCCGTGGAATACTTTTTTGTATATTCTGAAATACGGCCCCGCTTGTTATTTTTTAGATCCATTACATAGGCTAGCTTCTTGCTATCGATACCGTCTTTATCGTAAATGTAACCTTCGGAATCAGACAAAGTGACCACTTTTCCACCCAACTGAATTACTTTTTCGGCAGCATATTGTGCCACATTACCCGAACCGGAGATAACGACGGTCTTACCTTCAATGTCTTCGTTCTTGGTCTTCAACATACTTTGTGCAAAATACACGGTACCATATCCCGTTGCCTCAGGACGAATTTTTGAACCACCCCATGAGAGACCTTTACCAGTCAAAACCCCAGTGAATTCATTTCGTATTTTTTTATACATACCGAATAAGAACCCGATTTCCCTTGCACCCACACCGATATCGCCGGCCGGTACATCTGTATTCGGGCCAATATGACGACAAAGTTCTGTCATAAAAGCATGACAGAAACGCATGACCTCATCATCCGATTTTCCTTTTGGATCAAAGTCGGAACCTCCTTTTCCACCTCCCATAGGCAAAGTCGTAAGGCTATTTTTGAACACCTGTTCAAAAGCCAAAAACTTTAAGACACTAGCATTTACAGTAGGATGAAAACGCAACCCTCCTTTATATGGTCCTATGGCAGAATTCATTTGAATTCGATATCCACGATTTACATGGATGTCACCTTTATCATCGACCCAGGCCACCCTAAAAGAAATTAAACGTTCTGGCTCTACCATTCTTAACAGAATGTTCTTGCCATTGTAGATCTTGTGTTTCGCGATATACGGAATGACCGTTTCGGCAACCTCTTGTACGGCTTGAATGAATTCGGGCTCATGACCATTTCTAGTCTTGACCTCCTCCATAAAACCGTTTATTTTTTCTTGCAATTTTGCTTCCATAAAATACTATGATATCATTTTAATTTAATAAAAAAAGAATATAACGTCAAAATTATGACATTCCTATATTATAAAGGCCCTTTTTTTTAAAATATGATAATATTAGCCTATAGCCTGCTCTAAATCGGCGATAAGATCTTCAACATCTTCGATGCCTATACTAAGGCGGATCAAGGCATCTACCACCCCGCTTTTTTCGCGTTCCTCTTTGGGTATGCTAGCGTGGGTCATGCTTGCCGGATGGCCTGCCAAACTTTCGACCCCACCCAAAGATTCGGCCAAGGTAAACACTTGAAGTTTTTCAACAATTTTAATTGCATCTTTATAACTACTCCCTTTAGTAATGAAAGAAATCATGCCACCAAATCCATTCATTTGACTTTTTGCGACTTCATGGTTCGGATGGTCGCGAAACCCAGGCCAGTATACCTTTTCAATTTTAGGGTGCTTGGCCAAATACTCGGCAATGGCCTTTCCGTTTTCGCAGTGCCGTTGCATGCGTACATGCAAGGTCTTAATACCACGTAAAACCAAAAAACTATCCATTGGGCCACAAACGGCACCGCTCGCATTTTGAATAAAATACAAC
>JBATIN010000027.1:0-4786 GCA_049667765.1 Flavobacteriaceae bacterium | reverse complement strand
GCTTACGTGCCTTGGTGGTTTCGCCAACCTTATAATACCCGTCGATAAATGGTTCTACAAAGGTGTAGTAGCCAAAATAGTCGACCGGCATATTATCCATGGCCATGTTTATAATATCCTTGGCTTTGTCTATTTTGTTTTCACTAATCAAGGCTTCGGTCAATCTGGCGAGATTGCTTCTGTACGAAATACTTTGAATTCGGGTCTGCGGATCATGATAGATATCCGGACTTCCTGAATTGCCCCAGTCCCATTTTTTTACGATATCGTACATAAGATCGGTATCTATTCTTCCCATTTCAAACGAGTTTCTACGCTTGGTCTCAATGGGTACCAGTTTGTAGGCCATGCCATCCAATTGTAGATAATCCTTCATCCAAATATATTCGGCATCGTCAAAACTTCCTCCAGAAAAATAGAGGGGGCGTTTCCAATCATTGTTGGCGATAATATCCAACATCATCATGCTTTTTTTGGTAATCGCACTGGTAGGGAGGTCAATATCGATATACTCTACGATCAAGGCAGAATCTTTTAGTTTCACCAACCCGCTTTCCAAAACGTTCTTTTTATTTACAGGAATGCGGATCTTATTGGTGGGGTAGTACACAATGTTCTGAGTATTTTCGGAATAATCATTCATATCTGCCCCTTGTTGTTGCAAAAAATGCTTCAACTTAGTCTGCGGTTTATCGCTGTCAATCCAATTGATGAAATCTTGAATAGGCCATCGATTTTCGGTTACGCCCTGATGGTACAGAACATCTCTTGAGCCCCAGCGATATTTATCATGGCTTATCTGAGAAGGAATGGGGTCGCTCTCGTACGCCTTGCGCTTCATTTGGTCTACATACCAATCGGTTTCAAAAAGACTGGTACAAACAATACGCACATCGGTACGGTAGTGTTCTATTTCTTGGGCGTACCATAGCGGAAAGGTATCATTGTCGCCAATGGTAAAAAGTATGGCGCCTGCATTTTCTTTGCAAGAATCAAGATAGGCCTTGGCCGATGCATTTGCGGTATATCGATTAGAACGGTCATGATCGTCCCAATTCTGGTAGGCCATCACAGTAGGTACTGCTAATAAACAAATGATGGTTACGGCAGGGGCCAATATTTTTGGGGTGAGCCATTTTTTGAATTCATCGAAGAGCCCGTAAACCCCGAGTCCGATCCAAAGAGCGAATACATAAAACGAACCTACCAGTGAGTAATCGCGCTCACGGGGCTGAAAAATATACGGATTGGTATAAAATTGAATGGCAATACCGGTGAACAAAAAGAATAAGGCCAAGACCCAGAACTGTTTGGGATTTCTTGTTACTTGAAAGATCAATCCTATGAGGCCCAAGATCAGCGGTAAAAAGTAGTAGGTGTTTCTTGCTTTGTTGTTCTTTATGTCGCTCGGCAGATTGTCTTGACTGCCCAAACGAGCCGCATCTACAATGGGTATGCCCGACAACCAATTGCCATTGCCGTTGTACCGGCCTTGAACATCGTTTTCCTTACCCACATAATTCCACATAAAATAACGCCAATACATATAACCGAACTGAAATTCGAACATGTATTTTACGTTTTGCCATACCGACGGGGGCTGAACTTCAAGGTATTCACTAAATCTTTTTAGAAAGCTAATGTACTGTTCGGCATCGATCTCACCATTGGCAAAACCTGTTTTTACTTGATCTACCGCTTGTCGAAGTTCTTCGTTGGATTGCTTCATCTTAAAATCCAACGGCCCAAAATACTGCATGTAATTTTCGGCATTTTGGCCGCTCCACATACGGGGTAAAATACCTACATGTTTTGAATTCGGACCCTGAAGGGCGTTTTTATAATAATTTACGATAATATATTTTCCCAAAGTCTCGTCTTTCTCATATTTGGGTTTTTCATCTACATCGTCGCCGGCGGGAGCGAACATGTCAGAATAATAGGTACCGTAAATCGGACTATCGACCCCAGGGTATTGTTCACGATTGTAGTAAGCCAATAGTGACCTAGCATCCGATGGGTTGTTTTCATTGATCACTACATTGGCATTAGCCCGAATAGGCAACATGATCCAAGAGGAAAAACCGAGGAACAAAAACATTAAACAGAGTACAATAGTGTTCGCCGTTTTGAAATTGTTTTTTTGAGTATAGCTCAGCCCCCAATAAAAGGCACCGATAAACAATAGACCGATGATGATAGACCCTGAATTGAAGGGCAGGCCTATGCTGTTGACGAAAAATACTTCGCCCCAACCAAAGACCTTAAGTACGTAGGTCAGCGAAAATTTATAGACCAACATTAAAATGCCGATAGCCGCAAGATTGGCGAACAAGAAATTTTTAATGGTGGTTACCTTGTAGGTCTTGAAATAGTAGAGCATTCCAATGGATGGAATAGCCAAAAAGCCCATAAATTGAATTCCGAAGGTTAAGCCAACTACGAAAGAAATTAGTACCAACCAGCGATTGCCGCGGGGGTCATGAAGGTTGTCGGTCCATTTAAGGCCCATCCATAATAACAGGGCCATGATGAAACTTGCCATGGAATACACTTCGGTCTCTACCGCATTGAACCAAAAACTATCGGAAAAGGTAAACGCAAGGCAGCCCACAAGGCCACTGCCTAAAATGGCGATAGCTTTGCTATTGGTCACTACTTCATCATCGCCTATAAGCTTTCGAACGAGGTTGGTAATTGTCCAAAACATAAAAAGTATAGTAAATGCACTCGATACACCTGATACATAGTTCACCATACGGGCCACCTGATCCGGTTCAAAGGCGAACATGGCGAAAAACGCACCGATCATTTGTAATAGTGGTGCCCCGGGCGGGTGTCCTACTTGTAGTTTTGCCGAGGTGGCAATGTATTCCCCTGCATCCCAAAAACTATTGGTGGGTTCAACGGTTATCGCATATACGATGAGGGCAATAAAAAAAACGCCCCAACCCATGAGGGTATCCCATTTTTCGAAATTCTTTGAAAACATGTAATCTTTGGTTTATTCGACGGGGCGAATTTACTAATTATAATAGAGTAATGGGTAGAATTTCATAATTCGTTAACAGTGCACGTTTTATCGCTTAAAAGCACTTATAGCTTGTGTTGATGTTTGATGGCCAAGTTGCCCTAGACTACTGTTATGCCAATTAAAAGCATATAGTTTATGCTTGGTCTAGTGCAGATCAATTCAATTTTGCACGGATTGTATCTAAAAATGTTTGTGCAAACCAAACTTTGTTCTAAATTTGCACGCTCAATTGCGGTATTGGCCTATGGTGTAATTGGCAACACAGCTGGTTTTGGTCCAGTCGTTCTAGGTTCGAGTCCTAGTAGGCCAACAAAAGTTCAATTTTATCCCGGTGTATTAAACTTCGGGATTTTTTTTTGTTCAAAAAGGTAAGACGAGAAGTTTACCCTTAGCGTAGCCGAAGGGAGTCCTAGTAGGTCAAAATAATAATTATGTATATAATTGATATTCAATTATTCACGAAGTTTTTTCTTCTAGTTGTACGGATATTTGAGGATCTTTTTCTCATTTATTGCCTCGAACATTCCAAACTTTTTGTTTAAAACATTTTTATTGTTTAGAAAATGATTACGGTAACCTCAATTGTGGTATGCGGGGCATTTTCTTTTTTGTAGTTCAAATCGTGAGCCGTACGATTTTTTAGTTTGACTGGCTGAATGTGCTATATGGAACTTTAGTTTTGGATAATCAAGGCACTTCTAATACGTAATTCTATTTTTGTCGCTATACCATCTTTTCAGCCATTTTGAGAGTCCTTCTAGGCCCGGGTAAATAATTCTTTCAGTAATATTCGCTTGATCTAACTTATCCCGAATTTCCCATTTTAAACTTGCCGGAATAATGACTTTTTTTAAATATTCAGGATGCTTCTTAAGCCACTCCAAGGGGTTGGAATCCGGGTCGAGCATGAATGAAAAAAGCGCGAATTGGTTTATAATACGATCATCGAGCGAGGGCGGTTCAAAAAACACCATGGTATTTGAATTCCTGCTTGAAAAGTCATAGAGTTCTTCAATGGAATTGCCGATTTTTTGCTTTAGTTCAGCAGAGCTAAAATATAAAACGTCTTTGCTTATAATGGGTGTTTTAAGTTCGTCAGGTAGCTGTTCTCGCAGTTTAACATAGTTGACCATCCAAATGGCGCCGTCAACATTGAAAGTGCTCATATCTTCCGTTAAAAAATGTAATGCAACATTCGGTGAATGCGTCCAATCTATCAAGCGTGTGGGCAGGCCGTGGTGTTGGCCTAAAGAAATCCAGTTCCAAAAATTGTTGTAGTCATCGATCAAGGTGTTGATCGGGGCGTACTTTTTGAAATTTCGAATCATGGTGCCTTCCACTTTCGAAGGAATCCTTCCTAGTCGCTGCAGACTTGTTTCTATTCCGAATTCCGCATTTGAGACACCACGATAGGCATAAGGAGTTCTAAACCTATCGATTTTTTCATCTTTTTCCTTGAATAAATATTCTTGAAGCTCTAACCAAGTCTTGGGTTTAAATAACTCGAAATTAGCCATCGATCAACATTGTTTAATTAGTGTGTGTTATTGTATTTTTAGAATATTTTAAATATAGTAAGTTGGTGTATTATGCATACAAAATTAATGGAATTCGTATGCCATTCAACAGCTTAAAAAATATGTTTTAGCGTTTGCCTAGTGGACGACCATTACAGATAAATGGTGCCGCCGAGGGAATTAAAAGTATTTAAGATCTAAATAGCTAGCTCTCCTACCCTTCGCTATTATCTTT